>JBDRPR010000558.1:0-3341 GCA_043826845.1 Bacteroidota bacterium | reverse complement strand
TCAAGATTTCTATTTCTATTTTTGTTTTTGAAAATTTTTCGATATATGCACTATATCACTAATATATTCTGTAACCATCTGACCAGAGAGAGAGAGAGAGAGAGAGAGAGAGAGAGAGAGAGAGAGAGAGAGAGACTAATTTATTCCCATTATTTCCAAAATTTTATTGTTCATTTTACATATTTCACATTGCTGAAAATGTTTTTGTTTTTACAAAAGCATCGTCAAACGCCACTGTATTGCCTGAAATTATCATTTTCCTTTATTATAAAATAGCGGTAGCCGAAAAGCTTATAGAGTAAGCATTTATTTAAAAATTATTCATCATGAAAAAATTTATTGCTTTATTTTTTATCATTTTTGTCCCATTTTACTGCTTTTCACAAGTAAAAGTACTATCAAACGGCAATGTGGGAATAGGACTGACAACTCCAACACAACCATTGCATTTAAGAACAAATTTTCCTGTATTTCTTCTTGAAGATAACGATGCAACAGGTTCGTATAATGCAGAAATGTATTTGCAATTCGGCAGAACAACAAATGATGACCGGTTCGCAAAAATAGGGATTCCTGCATCTTCTAGTGATTTGATTATTTCATCAGGCGAAAATGCATCAGGGGGGATCAGGTTTCTCACGAATTCAACAAATAAAGCATATTTAGATATAAATGGAAATTTTGGTATTGGTGATATTACACCTGCTGCAATGTTAACAGTTGGTTCAGGAGATTTATTCAGAGTGCAATCAACAGGGCATGTCAGATCAATAAGCGGCACTGCAGGTTCTCCGACATACTCTTTTACAGGAGAAACAAATCTTGGGATGTATAGAAGCGGTAATAATGCGATTGGATTTACAGTTGCAGGTAATGAGAGGATGAGATTAGAATCATGGGGACTACGTGTGAATTCCAATACTGATTGGGCTCAAACAATAAGCATATACGCCAATACTTCAAATACTTGCGGTTATCATATGTATTATGGAGGAGAGAATACATTTTTTGTTCATGCTTCAGGTTATACTTGGGCAAAAATAGCATACTATACATCAGATTCTACGGCAAAAAAAGATATTGTTACAATTTCCAGTGCACTTGATAAAATTGAACAATTAAGAGGAGTAACATTCAAGAATAACTATTCCGATTCAATGAGTGTTTTTAATACAGGAGAAACTTATATGGGAGTGATTGCCCAGGAAATTGAAACAGTAGTTCCTGAAGTTGTCAAAACAATGCCTGATGGTAAAAAAGCAGTTGCTTATCAAAATCTTGTTGGTTTATTAATTGAAGGAATTAAAGAACAAAACCAAAAAATTGAAAAACTTGAAACTGATCTTGCAGAATGTTGTAACCCAGCCGATGGCACAGAAAAAAGTTTTATTAATAACCAAATTGATAACGATATAAATAGCATTAAAGTAAATAAGAATTTTTTATATCAGAATGTTCCCAATCCTTTTAGTAAAGAAACCAGAATTCGTTGTTTCGTAAACCCCGATAATGCAAATGCTGCAATTTATATTTTTGATATGCAGGGAAGCCTTAAAAAATCAATAACCGGATTAACTAAGGGTGAAAACGAAGTGATAATTTCTGCCAATGAAATGCAACCCGGAATGTATATGTACAGTCTTGTGGTTGACGGCAATGAAGTGGATACGAAAAAAATGATACTGACTGAGTAAAAAATATATAAAAAATAAAATCATGAAAAATTTGATACTATATATAGTTTTGTGTATCTTGATTGTTATGATTAAACTGCCTGATGCATTTGCACAATTACCTTCTGATGATCCAAGCTGGCAATTGGTATTTGAAGAACAATTCGATGTACTGACCTATGATAGTTCTGAATTTTGGATTTACGACTATAAAGTGGATAAGTATTGTGTGCCAGCAGTTTATCCTAGTCAAGATTACTATTTTATATCCCATTATAACACAAGTCCTTTTAATACTATTTTTGATACAACTGGAACGGGAAAATTGACTCTTAAGGTTAGGCATGAAGTTCCTTCTGTTACCAGATATGTTGAAAATGTATGCACAAACACATGGGATAGTGTACAGTTTGCTTTTACATCTCCAGCTGGTATTGTTTCAAGAGATGAGATGAGATATGGGTATTTTGAAATCAGGAGTAGATTACCATATCTGGATGTAAATCACGGCGCACTTGGTATTGGTCCAGCCTTTTGGATGTTTCAGAACAATGACACTCTTTGCTGGAGTGAAATAGACATTTACGAGTTTAAAGAAAATCAAATGATTACATGCGCAGTTCATTATCAAGATACATTATGTGATGTTGATAATACAGATACTTATCATTATTGTGAAGCTAGCGATACCTTATTTTCTGTCAATGACACGTTATTTCATCTTTATTCTGCAGAATGGACTCCTGAATATATTAAATTTTATAAAGACAATAATGAGATATGGACATCAACAAACCATCCCGATAGCTTAATCCCTATGTTTATGCTGATTACTATTGCTACTCCTGTTGGTGGAGTTAGTCCAGACACGATGGGGAGCCCTCAAACATTATTCCCTTACGATTATATAATTGATTATGTACGAGTCTATCAGCTAAAGGAATATTGCGACAGCAATTTTACTGTATGTAACCAGAATTTCACAAATTATGACAGGGCAATTTATAAGACTATAAGCATAGGAGGATCAGGTTGTTCTTCAGTTGTTCAGAATGGCATTAATCTAACACTGCGTGCAACCGACAGTGTGGAACTGAAATCAGGTTTTGAGGTAAGTCTTGGCGCAACATTAACTATTGATATATCTCCCTGCCCGAATTCTGTTTATCTGATTGATCCACCAGGAAGAGAAATCGGTGATATGTCCTCATATTTGTTAAAAAAGTTTTTTGGACAATTATAAATTAATATTATGACAAGATTAATAGTATTACAGGTTTTATTTGTTTGGGTATTAACACTAAATATTAATGCTCAATGGGTACACTATGATTCGACGCTTGTTGGTGATGAAAATAACGTAGATATAATATTTGCTAATGACAGTATATTTATGTACTGTAATAGTTTATATCTTTCTCCTAATGATGGCAACAACTGGTCTCAATGCACAGATGGATTGTCGGCTTCCCGTTTGTTTTATTTTGATAATGTTTTTTTTACGGTTGCCAATAATACTGTTTATCGTTCATATAATTCATGCCAAACTTGGCAACCTACTTCATTGACATCAAGTATAAATGACTTTTGCGAAATGGGAAATTGTATAATTGCTGCTACTACATTTGGAAAAACATATATTTCATCTGATCATGGAGATAGTTGGCA
>JBDRPR010000557.1:0-11182 GCA_043826845.1 Bacteroidota bacterium | reverse complement strand
TGTGGGATTAGTTTGTTTCTCCAATCACTCTCGTTACAAGTGCCGCCTAAAAATATTCTTTCTCTCATTCTCCCCTCCTCATGTCTAGTTTCTTCTTGGTCATTTGTTGCAATCCTTTCTGGGATTAGAATTATTATAATCTATACAATATTCAATTTGACTTTTTTGCCAATTTCTGCCATCAAATTGTCCTTTGTTTTCTATAAAAGAGGCTCCGGTATTAAACAAACTTGCGTTCTGCCCGAAAGTTAATAGCGGTAATATGATTGCAAGTATTAAAGTTTTTTTCATAACAAAGAAGTTTTAATTTATATATATTAGACTTAAAATGTTGATGAGAGGTTGCTTTATTCCAAAACCACTTTCCCTATCGCTACTCCATAATCTGTCCATACTTTAATAATATAGATGCCTTTTGCCTGATTACTTATGTCCACTTCCAATTTTTTGCTTTTGACTTTTGTCTTTTGTCTTATTACAACTTCTCCTTGTATATTTATTACCTCTATACTTTCTACTTCTTCTGCTTGTATTGTTATTTTTCCTGTTGTGGGATTTGGATAAATATAAGCATTAATTACAGAATAATTCGTAATTCCGACACAATCATCAAAAGTAACCTGAATAGTATCAGAATTATAACATCCATTTGTATCAGTTAACTCAACTGACACAATGAATACTCCAAGTCCTCCATATGATGAATCAATTAATACGGTTTGAGTTGTATCGCCGGTTGACCAGACAATATCACCAAAACCTGTCCCTACATCTAAAATTATAGTTTCGTAATCACATAAAACTGTATCTATTCCAAGGTCTATTACCGGAATGTTATAAATTGTCACAGAAACAAGGTCAGAACCTATGCAGCCACTGCCATCGGTAACTGTTAATGAATATGCACCGGTTGTTGTAACCGAAATAATCTGAGTTGTATCTCCTGTTGACCAAATGTACTGATCTCCGGGAATACCAAAACCTTCATCTAAAATTGTAGCTCCACAAGAAGCAGTATCTCCGATAATATTCACCACAGGGTCGTTATATACAGTGAGCTGTAATTCATAAATACTGTCGCAACCATGTATTGAGGTAAAACTATTAAAATAACCTCCTGTTACATTATAATAATTTCCTTGCCAGAAAACGCTGTCACTGCTACAAATTGTATCTGTTTCGAGAAAACTGTAAATATCATATACCGAAACGTGAACAGTATCTGAACCGTTACACCCACTTCCATCGGTAACAGTCAATGAATAATAATCAGTTGACGAGACTGTAATAAATTGTGTTGTTTCTCCGGTTGACCAAATGTACTGATCTCCGGGAATGCCAAATCCTTCATCTAAAATTGTACTTCCACAAGAAGTTGTATCTCCGACAATATTCACTACAGGATTATTATAAACAGTGAGCTGCAATTCATAAATACTGTCGCAACCGTGTATTGAAGAAAAACTATTAAAATAATCTCCTGTTATATTATAATAATTTCCTTGCCAGTAAACGCTGTCACTGCTGCAAATTGTATATGTTTCGAGAAAACTGTAAATATCATATACCGAAACGTGAACAGTATCTGAACCGTTACATCCACTTCCATCGGTAACAGTCAATGAATAATAATCAGTTGATGAGACTGTTATAATTTGGGTTGTTTCTCCGGTTGACCAGATATACTGATCTCCCGGAATACCAAAACCTTCGTCTAAAATTGTGCTTCCGCAAGAAGCGGTATCTCCTACAATATTTACAGCAGGTAAGTTAAAAATGGTAAGATTGATAGTAATAATACTATCAAAACCTGCTACATTTGGAATTGTATCCAGATATGTTCCCGAACTCATCCATGTATAATTTCCGCTTGGTGAGTTATAACTACCACATTCTTCTTCATCTATTACGCTATATGTGTTAGTTGTAAATATTTTTACCTGCCCGTTTTCAACAGCACTTCCCGTATTCCGGAAAGCACCGATAGCAAGAATGCCGCCATTTGAGCTTAAACTTACTGAACATCCCAAATTAGAACCGGCAGCATCCCCGTCAATATCATCACCGAATTTCACCCAGGCTCCGCCGGAATATCTGTATGTTCTGACATGTCCTGAATTTGCCCCCCCTCCATCATTTTGCTGAGCTCCTATAGCCACAATAGAAGCATCGTAGCTTAAGCCCACAGCAATACCAGACTCATCAGAGTAATATTCCCCATCAATGTCACTTCCCATTTGTATCCAGTTACTACCGTTATACTCATATATCCTCACATGACCTGCATCAGTGTATGAACCGTCATTTTCACGAGCTCCGGCAGCTACAATTCTTCCGTCCGCGCTTAAACTTGTTGAGCGCCCAAATCCATCATTTGCAGCTTCTCCATCAATATCACTTCCCATTTGAATCCAGTTACTGCCATCAAACTCATATATCCTTACGTGTCCGGCATTGCTGAATGATCCGTCATTTTCTGTTGCTCCGACAGCTACAATCAGTCCGTTTGAGCTTAGACTAACAGCAGTACCACAAAGATCATCGGCAGCTTCTCCGTCAATATCACTTCCCATTTGTATCCAATTACTACCGTTGTATTGAAATATTCTGACATGTCCGGCATAATTACCGTTGCCATCATTGCGAATAGCTCCGATTGCTACAATTGAACCATCCGAACTTAAACTTATTTCCTGACCGGAATAGTCATCGGCAGCTTCTGCATCTATATCACTACCCAATTGAATCCAGCTACTACCATTGTATTCAAATATTCTGACATGACCTGCACTGCCACCTACTCCATCATTATCAGGAGCTCCGATTGCCACAATAGAACCATCCGAACTAAGACTCAATCCTATACCTGACCTATCACCTGCTGCCTCACCGTTAATATCGTTTCCAATTTGCACCCAGCTACCTGCAGTATTTTGATAAATCCTGACCTTTCCGGCATCAACTCCTGCATCATCATTCTTAGATGCTCCAATAGCTAAAATTGATCCATCAGAACTCAGGCATACCGAACTACCAAACCAATCATAATCAAAGTCTCCGATAATATCGCTTCCCACTTGGGTCCATTGAGCATTTGTAAGATTTGTAGATCCAAATAGTAAAAATACTATAATTGCTGTTTTGATTGTATTTTTTTTCATTTTTCTGGGTTTGCTTTAAGTTTTAATAATCTGATAATATTTCGCCTATTTTTATCCAAATGTAAACAAAAAATTATTAAGGTGAAAAATTATCTCACAAACTTTATTGCAGAAACTTTAATCCTGCTAACAGAATGCAATTTTATACGTCTGATTATAATTTGATATGATAGAGAATTTGCTTTATTCAACCACAACTTTCTGCACGTTAATGCCATTATTTGTAATTACTTTGACAAAGTAGATACCTTTTGAATAATTTCTTATATCTATTTCGTTTTCTGCACCATTATATATGTTTTTACCAGAAATATCTGTAATTATTACTTGATATTCGCCATTTTCTGGGTTATTATGTTTAATGTACAAAATATCTTTAACCGGATTTGGATAAATTCTAACAGAAGCATCAAAAACAACATCCTGCTTTCCGATTGTAATTGAACCTGTAATAATAATATTATCTATTTTAGATATTCCTTCGGAAAGTACAAGTAATCCAGTATGGGAAGTATCGGAAGTCATTATCCATCGAATAAAAACTGAACTTGTATCGTTACATTCATTTGGTAATGGAATACTGTCAAGATTTCCCGTTGTCCAATTATTTGCTGCTACAAATTCCCCATTTGGAACATCAATCCAGATTCCACCTGTACTTCGCCTGTACTGTAATTTCCAGTCTCGAGGGCCCGGATTTAATCCACCTGAAGTAATCAATGATTTCAGGAATAAAGTTCCATAACCGGTAGTGTTTAACTCAATTTGCCATGATTTTAAATCCGTTCCACTATCCCATCCTGTTGCCTGAGCTGATTTTGAAGTTACACCATTTTTTGAATAATCAATTACACTTGTTCCACCATCTGTAAAAATATACTTACTCAGATTTCCTGAATTGGCATAATCAGGCAATGAATCAATCTGAGTTCCTGTAGGAAATGTCCACATAGCCAATGTATCTGACTGACTGTTTACTAAATGATTCATCAAACATAAAACAATTACAATTCTCAACATTTTCATAATTTATACCAATTAAATTAATATTATGCTTTATTCAAATTATTATATGAAATAATTCGATATGCAAATGCAAACATATCCATTTTTTATCAGATAACAAAATATTAAAGGATAAATTTCAGTCCGCATATTATAAATCTTCCCGGAGAGAGTTGTCCTTTTCTGTCAATATATTCGTTATCAAGCAAATTATCAATGTTAATATAAACTGTATAATGTTTTTTCAGCTTTTTATATATTCTCAAATCAATAAGAGAATAGCTTCCTGTGTATGTAAGATTTTCATCATCAGAAAATTGTTTATCAATAAACTGATATGTAAGAGATGCGTTAACAAATTTTGAATTGAACTTTAAACCTGTAAAAAATAAATGAGGCGAAACTTCCATCAGAAATTTACCTGTCAGATCCTTTGAAATATTGTCAACTGCGCTGAATTTTTTAATTTTAGAATAATTGTACGAATAGCTACCAAATATTGAGATGTATTTATTACAGGATGCTTCAACCGACATTTCACAACCAATAATTTCAACACCTGAAACATTATCTTTCATGTAAACTGGCTTAAATTCATCACTTCCTGTATCAACAGAATCACCAGTGCTTACAAGATACTGAAAATCTTTACCATAAGAATAATAAACAGAAGGCTCAATTTTCACTTTATCGAATAACAAAATATTTGTACCAATTTCATAATTAGACAATACTTCAGGAATTATATAAGGATTTGAAATTTTAAAACCCTTGCTTATTTTTCCTGAACTGGCAAGGTCTTTTAGTTTTGGCGGATTGAATCCGGTTCCATAGCTTATATAAACATTAACTTTATCATTAAAGTTATGTCTTAAAGCTAATTTCGGACTAAATGAGTTCCATTCATTTGATTCATAAAATTCCGTAACATTTTCAGTGAAACCTGTTGCTTTTGAAGGATTTTCCACATCTATTCCTCCATTAAAATATTTCGCATTATCATATCTGATTCCGATTATTACATTTGTTTTTTTGCATAGATTGATATCATCCTGTACAAACAATGCGCCCGACATCAGCTCTCCCTGATACATAATGTGATCATAGGAAGTACGATAAATATCCTGACCATCAAGAAGTCCATATTTCATATCAAATCCAACTGTGATTTTCTGTATTCCAAACTCTTTTGTAACAGCAGCCCATGCTCCCATATCTGAACTGTTCATGAATATTTCAGACAATTTATATTCATTGTATTCATTCAGACTTTCTTTCAGCTCATAATAATCTTCTCTTGTAAAAAAAGCATTGGCTTCAATCTGAAATTTATTTACTTCCCCTTTGTACCTTATCCTTGCTGTATTTGTCGGATAAGAAAGATATGAACCTTTTTCCTCAAATATTTTCTTTCCTCCTCCCCTTGAATCATCAAAGTATAAGTAATTAATTTCTAACTTATTGTAAGAATTGAACTGATATCCTATCTTTGCTCCAGTTCCCGATTCGCGAAGAAATGTCTCTACATCAGTTTCATCTCTAACTTCTTCCGGTTCAAAAATGTAACCTTCGCCGTAGTGATAGAATCCGTTCAGATTCCAAAAAATTCCTTTTCCATCTTTTATATAATTGCTACCAATAAGAAAATCACCGCCGACAGTATTATAACTTCCTCCAAATAAATTAGCATTGACACTTATTTTCTCATCAGGATACTTAGACATTATGTTTATTACACCACCCATTGCATTACTGCCATATAAAGCAGAACAAGGCCCTTTCAGCACTTCAATTCTGTCAATCATTTCAGGGTTGATCATATGCCAGTTAATTGCACCGCCGGCTGTTTTATTTAAAGGAATATTATCAAGCAAAACTAGAACTCTTGCGCTGCCATCCATCCCACGCATGGTAATACTTGAGTTTTTCGAAAAAATCCCCCAACTGCGGTTTACATATACATTGGCGATGCTTCTTAATAAATCATCAGAGTTATTTACTACCTGATCTTCCATGTCTTCTGAAGTAATCAGAGCCATTCTGCCCGGAATATCCTGAATACTTTTTTCCGTCATTGTTGCAGTAACAACAACTTCTTTTATCAAATGAGTAGTATCCGGTTTTGTTTGTCCGGAAACAAACAAAGGAATGATAAATAATATATATAAAATATTTTTAATCATTAAAATCCTGTATTTTAACTTCAATTTCAATTTTCCCCTGATCTACTCCTTCGACATTTAACACTTTAAATATTCCTTTTGTTGTCTGATCATTAAGAATGAAAGAATACAGATCACCTGGCTGCAGATTTTTTGCTTTTCGTTTGCCTGTAGGAAAAACAAAAGTATTTGTCAGTAACAGGCTGTCATGATTACAATCATCAAAATCAGATATTGAAATAAATTCCAGTTTTTGAAATCTGGTCTCATTTCTGATTGCCCAATTAATCATTCCTAAAGTATCACCGCTAGAATGTGCAGGAAAAATTGAAGCATCAATATTTGCATTGGAAGAGGAAATTGTATTCTCATCACCTGCATTATCATAGAAATAAAGAATGTTTATTAGATTTTGATTTAAAAATGCCTGATCCTGATAATAAACAAGAGCACTTTCAAAAGAATAAAAACTACCAATTGTGCTGTTATTTTGAGCACCAAGAACTAATGAAGGAATATGGATAATATTTCCAAAAATTGAAGCCGAATCTTTAGTAAAAATAACACTGAGTGAATTAGATTCCCTTCCATATCTGTCTCTTACAGAAAAAGTCCATTTTTCCTGATATGAAATTCCTTTTTGAATTGTAAACTCCCGTACTAGTTTTTCTGCATTCAGACCTGAATCAATAACAGTTTTTTGTGAATCTGCAAGTATTTCATAATGCAACTGTGTAATATTATCTTTTCCGTTTGATTCTCCGATTATTCCAATCCTGACAAAATCACCAAGCAGCAGTGTAGTATCATTATAAACGAATCCATTATCGCTCATAAATTGAATTGTAGGTGGTGGAATAACTTCAGACTCTTTTTTACATGAAGAAAAAAACAATGCGATATGCAATAAAAACATAACGATAATTATAAGATTGGAATTTATCTTAAATATCATCCTCATTTATTACTGTTTTTTAAAGTATTTGCTTAGGGTAATAACCAAACCGGCACCAAGCAAACCACCTGCAAGCCCGAATAGAAAATGACTGATTGTCGGGACAAAATATCCGAATTTTAATAATGAGTTGAAAGGATATCCAGATAAAGAATGAATAAGAATTCGTGAAACCGGGATTATAAGATATGCAAGACCTCCAATAATGGTCAGAAACAAGAGCTGCATTTTTTTATTCTTCCAGATATGATACAGAGAATCAATAGTGATACCCATCAATAAATAATAAACAGGCATAAAAGGATCGCTAAAACCCATAAACGGGAAAAAAATCATCAGACCGGCAGTGATTGAAGAAATTGTTGAAGCAAATTTTATTTTCGAAATTGAACGGCCAAGCATAAATAAAGCCATTACTTCAAGACCATGATGACCGGGAATATTCATTGGCATTCTGATCCTTGCTCTTAAAGTTATCGCAAATAATCCCAAAAGAATCAAGATTAAAACTTCGATCCAATAAGTTGACCGACTAATCGGAAATGCTTTTGATATAGTCTTTTGGTGCGATTCTAAATTCATAGTTATCGGTAATTTCCTGTTGCACAATGATACGAATTTTATTATTTTTTATAACCGGTCTTATCCAATTATCGATAAAAATTCTGCTATGTTTGGCAACATGTTTTTCGTGCATATCGGTTATTTCATCAATTTCAATGAGACCAAACAACTCTTCAGTAGATACAATTCCGTTAAAATCACGAAGTTCTTTTCCCTTAATCCATATACCTCTTCCATCATTTCCGTATTTTCTAAGACCGACTGCAGCCAGTGATCCAATAATTCCATCTCTTGTTCCTGTCAATCCTACAAGGTAAATATTTTTTTCTGAAGAAATTTTCTTTGCAATTTCCTGATTTAGTATTTCTTTTTTAGCACTTAATCCATATTTAATCAAATCTTTATCCACTGAATCATAAGTAGCTATACATAATCCTGCATCTGATCCGGGAGCACAATCCCTTAGCAGAAAATCGCTGCATAGATTTTTCATGTTTTCGTGATTATCAGTATCAACCACAAAGCTTGCTGATGAATTATGTGAAGTATAAGGTATTCTTGAATCAAAAAGTAACTGGTGTCGGAAAATTGAAAGAATATCTGCTGCTTTTTTTTCCAGAAGCATAGCAGCCATCATTCTTGCACGATATCCTGTTCCTCTGCTCTCCAGATTATCAGTATCATCAATTCCGATTAAGTACCTCATTTTTCTTCCTTCTTCCCTTTTACAGTTCTTTTAAAATCAATAATAACATCATTTACAGACTTTTGAAAATCACTATGCAAACGATCAAAAGCCTTCAAGAGTTTTTCACCTTCTTCGGTTAAAAAGGTTCTTCCTCCATCCTTCCCTCCGCGCTGCTTTTGCAAAAGATTAAATCCCAGTTTTTCCTCGCATAATTTTAAATCTCCCCATGCTTTCCGGTAGCTAATTTCATTTTCTTTAGCCGAAGCACTAAGTGATTCCTTTTCAGTTATTACCTTCAACAATCGATATATGTCATCACCCAGAATATACTCATCAGATTCAGATGTCAGCCATACTTTATATTTAAGCCTGACATTTGAATATTTAATATCTCTTTTTTCCGACATTTTCTGAATATTTATCTGTATAAGCACAAATAAGTTGTATCGTGAGCCACTCTAACTCCAAATTTTTGATTTTTTTCAATTTTGAAAGTTTCATTTTGGTTATAAGTTTTCCAGTTTTTTTCGTATGGAAGTAAAATATCCATTTTACCGGAAGTGACTGTCATGTATTCAACCGATGACGTTCCAAATTCATATTCACCTTCGCTCATTACACCAATAGTTGCAGGACCATCAGATGTGTTGAAAGAAATTGATTTTACTCTTCCATCGAAATATTCATTTATCTTAAACATAGCATTTTACATTTAAATTATTTAATACAATTCATTTGCTAAAATAGTAAAATGATCAGTAATAATGGCAACTATGTTTTAAAGTATTTTAAAAAATTATTGCCAAATGCTTATTTACCTTTATATTTATAAGCGATATTTGCTGATATGCAATATTTGTTAATATTTGAAACTGTAATATGATATAAATAAATATCCATTAAAACGAATTGTTCTTTATATCTGTGATATTAAATAAAATTTTTCACGTACATTTCCTCTGTAATTAGCAATTTATTTTATTGGTCAGAGGGAACCAACATAAATTTTCATTTTGATTTGTGTAAATTTAAGAAAATTTATGTAGGTTTGTTTCAATTGATTTTGCACAAAGTAGTTATTCATATTTCACTAATATTTAATGACTTCAAATATTCCATTAGCAGAAAGATTAAGGCCAAAAACATTGGATAATTACATTGGCCAGGAACATTTGGTTGGTAAAAATGCCATATTGCGCAAAGCAATAGAATCAGGAAATATTCCATCCATGATTTTCTGGGGTCCTCCCGGAGTGGGAAAAACCACACTTGCAAAAATTATCAGTAATGTGCTGGATCGTCCTTTTTATATCTTAAGTGCAATTAGTTCAGGAGTGAAAGATGTAAGGGAAATTATTGATAATGCAAAGAATCAGAAATTTTTCAATAAACCCAATTCTATTTTATTTATAGATGAAATACACCGCTTTAACAAAGCCCAGCAAGACTCATTACTCGGAGCTGTTGAGCAGGGAGTTATTACCTTGATTGGTGCGACTACTGAAAATCCTTCATTTGAAGTTATTTCTCCTCTCCTGTCAAGATGTCAGGTTTATGTTTTAAAAAACCTTGAAAAAGAAGATCTTCTTCATTTATTGGAATTTGCAATTTCAACAGACTATGAATTAAAAAAAATAACTATTAAACTTGAAGAAACTGAGGCAATTTTACGATTTTCAGGTGGAGATGCACGAAAACTTTTGAATATTCTGGAAATTGTTGTTAATGCAGAATCAAAAGGAAATGTTACGATTACAAATGATTTGGTAATTGAGCGATTGCAGGAGAATATTGCTTTGTACGATAAAAATGGCGAATTACATTATGATATAATTTCGGCATTTATTAAATCGATCAGAGGAAGTGATCCGAATGCTGCAGTTTATTGGCTGGCAAGAATGATTGCAGGTGGCGAAGATCTGAAATTTATTGCCCGAAGACTGGTTATTCTGGCTGCAGAAGATATCGGACTTGCAAATCCTAATGCTCTTTTAATGGCTACCAGTTGTTTTCAGGCTGTTAACCTGATCGGATATCCGGAGTCAAGAATAATTCTGTCAGAAGCAGTTGTTTATCTGGCAACATCACCAAAAAGCAATTCAACATATCAGGCTATTGATAATGCGCTTCAGATTGTCGAAAAAACCGGAAATATCTCTGTCCCTCTGCATTTAAGAAATGCTCCTACTAAGCTTATGAAAGACCTGGATTACGGTAAAGATTATAAATACGCTCATAGTTTCGATGGAAATTTTATAGATCAGGAATTTTTGCCTAAGAAAATCAGCAAAACAAAACTATATAATCCACAGGATAACAGCAGAGAAAAGGAAATTCGCAAACATCTGCATGAATTATGGAAATTAAGATATGGGTATTAATATAAAAATTTTAAATGTTGGATAAATTTATGCAATAATTTCTGCTTCAGGATACTTTTCTTTCCACAGTTTAAATACATTTAAGTTTCTTATTGTTATTACAGTTCTGTAATCCAGACGCACTTTTATTTTCCCATTTGATGAATCTCTGATTATTTCTTTCTTTTTTCTTCCTCGCTTTGCCATTACCATATATTTAATTTTATTTATTATATCTGTTTTTTATGTAAAACACATTAATCGTACCAAATAATTCTTGTATTTTT
>JBDRPR010000556.1:0-2285 GCA_043826845.1 Bacteroidota bacterium | reverse complement strand
TGTTCAGGGGGCTGACCAGTACCAGTTTCATGTGTATGATTATTCTGGTTTTGATGAGATCCTTACGAAAAATGTTAATTATTTCAGCCTGAGCGAACTTACAAGTCAAGTTGATTATCAGAGTGATTACGATATAAGGGTTCGTAGCATTTCAGGGCCGGATACAAGTAATTACGGACAGAGTTGTACAATAAATACAGAATCGTTAAAGATTCCAACAGATATTGATCCGTATTTAGTACCGGGTTTCGTTGGAAAAGAAAGACCACGCCCGGATCAAATTCCTGAATACTCAACAAAATCAACTACCAGTGGAAAAATTGTTTTAATATTTGAAGATGTATTGAATTCTTCCGGGACAGGATTTGACGCTCCAGGGAATGGTTTATTATGGCAAAACTGTGCAATCGAAGTTATGGAATATATAGAATCGGTAATTAATATACCCGGAACTGTAACAAATGAACCGATTGAAATTTATATTGAGTCGTTTAATCTTACTTATAATCCAGGGACATTAGATCCTGCAGGGATAGCCTACGCTTTTATTTTACCGGACAATCCTTCTCCAAATACATTTTTAAACGGATACCTGTTCGATCATATTTACAATGGATACGACCCTGATCCGATGGAATATGACGGAATCATTGCCTTTAACTTCTTCTGGCCATTTTCTACTAACTGTAACAGTACTACATTGAATTGCGAGATTGACTTCTATACAGTTATGCTTCATGAAGTCACACATTTATTGGGCTTTACTTCATCAATAGGAATTGATGGACCTCCGACTTACCCTACCTATACATTTATTTCAAGATATGAACAGTCTCTGGGTATTCCAAATGTTTTTTCCCGGTTTGATGAGTTATTTATGTATTATTATAATGGAACAACGTTTGATAAAATTGTGATTGATAATGGTGGTGTTCCCGGTATAAATCCTGCAATAAATGCTACTCCAAGTAATATTTCAAATAAATTATGGTTAGATTCAAGTCCCATTACCGGAAACAATCCAAGGGTCAACCAGCCAATATTATATTGTTTTTATGGAGGTACTACCATTAATAAACCAGGGACATATTTTACTCATTTTGATCCGAGATATATCGATTTTAATGCAATAAATCCGACAACTGAACGTGCTCACGACTCGCCCCAGTTTTCTCAGACTTATGTAATGGATGCATATACAGCACCAGAAGAAATTGTCAGGGAATACTCAATGCAAGATATCAGGGTTTTACAACAACTTGACTATTCAATTAATTCTACGATTCAGAATATTGGGAACACTCCTCCTTATTGTACAGGGAATATGTTGAATACACATCTTCAGCATCCTGTATATTGTAATGAAACTCCACCAGCCGGTAATAGTCTCTTTTATTTTGTAACGGATAATGATCACCCCATTACATTTGATTTATCAAGCATGACATACAATGGTTTATTTTCAGGATCTTTAACCGGGATGCATGATATTGATAATGATCCAATATCAGTTTACAATGGTGATGATGGGATAGTAAATATAAGAGGTTGTGGAAATAATGGTAATAATCATGATCAGATAACAATTTCCGGAAGCAATGATATTATTACATATACACCAAGGACCAATTTTATTGGAAGGGCACAATTCGGATTTAATTTATTTGACGGGAAAGAAAAAGGAGCTTATGTTATTATTTCTATTGATGTACAGAAAAGTGGATCATTTGTGAATAATCCACCTGACGAATTGGTCATAAATGGGTCGTTTGAAGAAGGCATCGAAGTGAAAACCCTTTCTGACCCTGCAGTCCCCTGGAACTATTATTCTTTTTTAAGTTGGTTTGCAGATGGCAAGCAATTTTATTCAGATGGATGGGATGATGTATATGTACGTAATAGCTATAAACAATGTACTTTTTCACCTCATCCGGCAACGACAATTTTTGGATATTCTATACATTCATTTGGTATTACTGGTACAGCCAATAATGCTTCGTCTTTCGGAGGCGATCGTTATAATAATGCTGGTTGTAATCCGTACGCTTATTATGCCGGGGAACCTTTTAATATGACATTATCTGAAGATATGATTGAAAATGAGACGTATTGTCTGTCGTTTGATATTTTGCCAAGAGATCACAATGATTTTAATTTAATAATTGGCTTTTTTAATTATATGGATGTTTATTACACTGTATCTCCATTCCCCGTGCCAATAGAACAACATGCAATCTCAGGCAGTATTTTTACTACCGGACAATGGAATCAATATCAATATTCTT
>JBDRPR010000555.1:0-6837 GCA_043826845.1 Bacteroidota bacterium | reverse complement strand
CCTTATAAACCACTTCACTATGCCCTTTTCCCAGAATTCTATGGACCTCCATACAAATCCCAATTATTTTATACGACTCCTCCTTGTAAATTATTATATCTATATCATTCCATTTCGTGATAATTCGTGAAATTCGTGTCTGTATTTTTCATGCAAATTCGTGTTTTTTTACGTAACATGAGTAATTAATTTTAAACTGCATAAATTCATATTTAATTGAAATGTTCAAACCGATTTTATCATTACAAGCAACATCTTAAATTTTTCAGTTGCTTTTAAAGCATGAGGTATATTTGCAGGCATAATAATTATTTCTCCTGAAGAAAGATTATAGGATTTTTTATCGATAATTATTTCTGCATTGCCATCAACAACTTGAACCAATGCATCAAACGGAGCACTATGTTCTGATAATCCTTCACCTTTATCGAAAGAAAAGAGAGAAATATTCCCTGCTTCTTTTTTTAAAACGGTTTTACTTATCACTCCTTTTTCAGAATAATTTACAGCTTCTGCCAATAGAATAATTTCCGATTTGTTGAATTCATTGTTTTCTGTCATAATTTTAAATATAAAAAAGATGCCTCAAAAATTTTATTTAAAAGACTTTTGAGACATCATTTGGTTATTACTGATTCATAAACATTTTAATATCTTCATCCACTTCTCCTACACCTGCAATGCCGAAATTTTCAATAAGAACTTTGGCAACATTAGGTGATAGAAATCCCGGCAATGTCGGGCCTAAATGAATTTTTTTAACACCAAGGTACAGTAAAGCCAGTAAAACAATAACTGCTTTTTGTTCGTACCATGCAATGTTATATGCAATTGGTAATTCATTTATATCGTTAAGTTGAAATACTTCTTTGAGTTTTAAAGCAATAACCGCAAGAGAATAACTGTCATTGCACTGACCAGCGTCCAGAACTCTTGGGATTCCGTTTATATCTCCCAACTGAAGTTTGTTATACCTGTATTTTGCACAACCTGCTGTCAAAATTACAGTATCTTTTGGGAGTTTATCTGCAAACTGCGTGTAATAATCACGAGTTTTCATTCTGCCATCGCAACCTGCCATAACAAAGAATTTTTTAATTGTTCCTGATTTAACAGCATCGACAATTTTATCTGCAAGAGCCATTACCTGATTGTGAGCAAATCCACCAACTATTGTTCCTGTTTCAATTTCTACAGGTGATGCACATCTTTTAGCATGTTCAATAATTTCGTTGAAATCTTTTGCTTTTCCGTTCTGGCCTGATGGAATATATTTTGCGCCTTCCAATCCTGATGAACCTGTTGTATAGATACGGTCGTGATAAGTGGCGTTTTTTAGAGGAGGAACAATGCAATTTGTAGTAAACAGGATCGGTCCGTTAAAAGTTTCAAATTCTTCACGCTGTTTCCACCACGCATTTCCATAATTTCCGACAAAATGCTTGTGCTTTTTAAAAGCCGGATAATAATGAGCAGGGAGCATTTCGCTGTGACTGTAAATATCTACTCCTGTATTTTCAGTTTGCTTCAGCAACTCTTCCAAATCTTTTAGATCATGTCCGCTGATAAGGATAGCCGGATTATTTCTCACTCCCAGATTAACTTCTGTAATTTCAGGATTTCCGTATGTTTGAGTATTTGCATCATCAAGCAGAGCCATAACATCCACACCAAATTTTCCACATTCCATAACTAAAGCTATGAGTTCTTCAACACTTTTTTCTTCTGTAGTTGCAGCTAGTCCTTTTTGCATAAAAGAAAAAATTGTTTTATCGGTATAGCCAAGATTAAAAGCGTGTTCAGCGTATGCCGCCATGCCTTTTATTCCATATGTAAGCAGTTCTTTTAGTGAACGCTCATCTTCATTTTCAATTGATAATACTCCAATGAGCTGGCTTTTTCTTTCCATTTCAGTTTCATCAGTAGAAAACCAGGAAGTACAGCTATGAAGCTTTTCTTCAGGATTACCTCCCATTTCATAGAATTGATTTCTGATTTCATCACGTATGAGAAAACCCTGTTTGATTTTTTTCACTATTGCCCATTTATCAAAATTTGCATTTGTAATTGTTGTAAATAAAGCATCTAACACAAATTGATTTACTTTATCATTTTCAACCCCGAATTTTCTGGCTTTATCTGCATAAACAGAAATTCCTTTGGTTACAAAAATTAATAAATCCTGCATATTGGCCACATCATCTTTTTTGCCGCATACTCCGGCAATTGTACAGCCTGTGCCTTTAGCTGTTTCCTGACATTGAAAACAAAACATACTCATAATTTTATTTATTTAATTTATTAACTATTTTTTTTCCTGACATACTGATTACTGAATTTCTCATCCTTACACCCATTCTTCGTCCAGAATTTGTCCTTGAATTCCGACCACAATTGCTTTAATCGGAACTTTTCTTTTTGCTTTAGAGACGGCTTGTTTGACAATTTGCAATAATCCACTACAGCAGGGAACTTCCATCATCATTACCGTAAAGGTATTGATTTTTGCGGTATCAATCAGATTTATAATTTTTTCGACATAAATATCCAGACCGGAATCCAGTTTAGGACATGCAATAGCCAGCGTTTTTCCTTTTAAATATTTTCTATGAAAATCTCCTAATGAGAAAGCTACACAATCAGCTGCAAGAACCAGATCTGCATTTTGAAAATGACTTGCATTCGGATTTATCAGATGCATCTGAACTGGCCAGTGAGTAAGTTGTGACCTAATTTCACCGACACTATTATCATCTGTATTTTCGGAATTATTTTCCGGTGCAAAGCTCATTGTTTTTGACCCGGGACATCCACTGGAATAACATGATTCTTCATGCTGTTTTTGGCCTGAATTGTGAACAGATTTTGCAATTTCTTCAATTGAAAAACCAAGCTTATCTTTGTTTTCAATCAGATAACGCATACCTTGTTTTAAAAATTCATGTTCTCCATGTTCTTTCAGATGTTTCATGTGGGCAATAACTGTATTTTTTCCTTTTGATACCATTATTTCCATAACTTTTACCTCATCATATGCATCTGCTTCCCTTTGCTCTATTGTAATTGCACCTTCCGGACAATGACCTAAACATGCACCAAGACCATCGCACATAAGATCGCTTATTAGTCTAACTTTTCCGTCAATTATTTGTAATGCACCTTCATGACAATTTGGAACACATTCTCCGCAGCCGTTACATAATTCTTCGTTAATATTTACAATATCTCTTTTCATTGTCTTGGGTTTTAAATTTTATGTAAAATTATGGTAATCGTTTACCGGATTTTGTAACATATGTTACAAAACGAAATATTTTATTAATTTTATAAAAAAATGGCAACTAATCAGTTTGTTTAAACCAATGTTAGTCAGTATAATAAATATTTTGAAAATTATCATTTGCCCCAGCCTTCCCGACTTTGTCGGAATAAATTCTGGGAGTGATAATTTTCAATGCCTTCTCCCTTTAGGGTTAGGGGCAAAAAGGCATTGAAAATATTTGTTAAACATTATATTTAATAACCACATAATCACAAAGTCAACAATACTGATTAGTTATAAAAAAAAGTATGATTGATATATTGATTAAATCACAGTTATTTAAAGGAATCAATCAGGAAGAATTGATTAAAACTTTAAATACAGTTTTTCATCAGGTTAGAAGCTATAAAAAAGATGAGATAATTGCTCATAGCGGTGATCCGTGCGACAGGCTGATGATTGTTATAAAAGGAGTTGTACGTGGTGAGATGATAGATTTTAATGGAAAAACCATAAAAATTGAAGATATCGAAGCACCAAGACCTGTTGCAATTGCTTTTCTTTTCGGCCATCAGAACAGGTTTCCGGTTACTATTACTTCAAATATGGAAACGAAAATTCTGATTTTTCCAAAGGATTCTGTGATTAAATTGATTATGACAGACCGCCAATTTCTTGAAAATTATTTAAATGCAATTTCAGGAAGAACACAGTTTTTATCGGGAAAAATAAAGTTCCTTTCTTTTAAAACTATCAGAGGAAAAATAGCACATTATTTATTGCATCTGGCAGGTAATGACCTGAGAATTGTGACAATTCCCTCTTCTCATAAGCAAATGGCAGAAATGTTCGGAGTAACCCGTCAGGGATTATCAAGAGTGCTGCATGAAATGGAAAATGACGGACTGATAAAAATTGATAAAAGGAATATAATTTTAGAGAATAAATCAGGATTGAATGAACTATTGCAGCAAGGATAATATTTCCAAAATTTTATTCTATAGATTATCAGAGCATTATTATGGTCGTATAAAAAAATGTTGTAAAAAATTTGACATTTGATTTTTCATGTTATATTTTTGACCAAACGTTCAGTCAAAAAAAATGAGCCCAAAAACTGAAGATCAATTTAAAAGCATAAGAGAAGAAAAACGCAAATTGATTCTTGATACTGCATTGACATTATTCGCCAATCATGGATATCATTCAACTTCAATAAGTAATATTGCCAAACAAGCTGGTATTTCTAAGGGGCTTATGTACAATTACTTCGGTGGCAAGGAAGAATTATTGAAGACTATTTTTCTGAACATTATGGCAGAAATTATGGGAATGCTGAATCCTGATCATGACGATGAAATTACGGATGATGAGGCAGAAGGTTTTTTCGATAAGTTTTTTGAAGTCCTGATAAATAATCCTGATCAGTGGCGATTATATTACCAGTTAAGCATACAGCCTGATGTAATGCAAATGCTGATGCAGGAAAATATAAATCAACAATTTCAGGAAAGCCAGAAAATAATGATTGATTATTTTGTAAGAAGAGATTTTGTTGATCCGGAACTTGCAATTCTTATATTTTCGTCGCTGTTTAAAGGCTTTACTTTTATTTATGCATTTGCTCCTGAAATGTTTTCAAAAGAATTGCTTGAAAAATTTAAGCAATCGTTAAAAGATATGTTCCTTAAAAAAATCAGTAAAGAAAAAAATGAAGCTCCAACTGAATTTGATGAACGACTTGGATATTTTTTATTATAAAAGTATGATATTAAATTATTAATAAAATGAGAAAATTATTTATTTTAATTGCAGCCACATGTTTTGTTTCATATTTATATTCACAGGATGCCAAAGAAATTGTTTCAAAATCATATGAAATGTTCAATGGCAAAACAAGTCAATCTGTTATGAGTATGAAAATTGTCCGTCCAACCTGGTCAAGAACTATCGAAATGAAAAGCTGGAGTAAAGGAACTGAATACTCGATGGTATTAATTACTGCTCCGGCCAAAGAAAAAGGACAGGTCTTTATGAAAAGAAAAAAAGAAATGTGGAACTGGGTTCCTGGAATTAACAGAATGATAAAGCTTCCTCCTTCAATGATGTCGCAGTCATGGATGGGTTCTGATTTTACAAATGATGATCTGGTGAATGAAGCTTCAATCGTAAAAGATTATACTCAAAAGATTTTAGGAAATGAAAAAATATCAGGTTACGATTGTTATAAAATTGAAATGATTCCAGATCCGGATGCAGCAATTGTATGGGGAAAAGTCATTACATGGATATCAAAAACTGGATACATGACTTTAAAAAATGAATATTATGACGAAGATGATGAACTAATAAATACTGAAATTGCGTCACAGATTAAAAAATTGGGAGATCGGACAATTCCTACTAAATTTACCATAACACCGGAGGATGAAAAAGATAATCAGACTATTCTCGAATTTATTTCAATTGATTTTGATATAGAGATTTCAGAGGATTTTTTTTCCCAGCAAAAAATGAAAAGTATCAGATGATAAAAAAAAGTTAAAGAATGAGAACATATTTTAAAATAGCATGGAGGAATATCTGGAGGGTACGCAACCGTACTTTTATAACCACTTTTGCCATATTAATTGCAGTTTTTTTATCGGTAATCATGAGAGGATTTCAATTTGGAAGTTATGACCTGATGATGAAAAATGCCGTTGAAAATTATTCGGGTTATATTCAGATTCATAAAAACGGATACTGGGAAGATAAAGTAATAGATAATGTTTTTAATGATACAGATTCACTGCGAAAAGCTGTTTCTGAAACCGAAAATGTTTCTGTAATTATTCCTCAGGTAAATTACAGTTCTCTTGCCGCCTATGAATTGCAGTCTAAAGGAGTGATAATTACAGGGATTGTTCCTTCAATTGAAGAAAAACGCATGAAATTGTCTGATAAAATAATTCAGGGGTCTTATTTAACTGAAAATGACGATGGAGTTTTGATCGCTGAAAATCTTGCAAAATATCTTAAGATTGAGACTGGTGATACTTTGGTTTTAAGGAGTAATGGTTATCATGGAGTTTCTGCCGATGGAATATTTCCGGTTAGAGGTATTATCAAATTGCCTGCACCTGATTTGAATAGTGTTTTGATTGTTATGGATCTTGTAAAATGTCAATACTTTTTTGATATAAATGGAATGGTAACAGAATATTGTATCAATATAGATGATCTTGATAAAATTGATGAAACAAAAAAAGCACTACAGGATAGACTCCCAGACAAATACGAAGTGATGGCATGGTATGAAATCCGACCTGAATTAATGCAGCAAATTGAATCTGACAATGCCAGTGGAGTTATTTTTCTCGGGTTACTTTACTTGATTATTGCTTTTGGAGTTTTCGGAACAATAATGATGATGACCATGGAACGCAGAAAAGAGTTCGGGGTTATGGTAGCTATTGGAATGAGAAAAACCAGTCTGGCAAAAGTGCTTGTTATTGAAACAATGATAATTGGTTTTATGGGAATTGTTTTAGGTTTGCTGTGTGCCATACCTGTTAATTTCTATTATCACATCC
>JBDRPR010000554.1:0-3696 GCA_043826845.1 Bacteroidota bacterium | reverse complement strand
CCTTATAAACCACTTCACTATGCCCTTTTCCCAGAATTCTATGGACCTCCATACAAATCCCAATTATTTTATACGACTCCTCCTTGTAAATTATTATATCTATATCATTCCATTTCGTGATAATTCGTGAAATTCGTGTCTTTATTTTTCATGCAAATTCGTGTTTTTTTACGTAACATGAGTTATTAAGCATTGTCAATTCAGATTTTTTGAGAAGAAATCTAATAATCCTTTAGTAATTTTACTATTATCGAAATTATCATAAATAAACATAGCGGCATTTTTTCCAACCCTATTTATTAATTCCGGATTATGTATAATATTTTTTATTTCATTCAGAAAATCCAAAGGTTCATTTGCAACGAAAATATTTTTTCCATGTTCTGCATCAATCCCTTCCATGCCAATGGTTGTAGTAATAATTACTTTGCCCAGAGACATTCCTTCAACAATTTTTATCCTCATTCCACTACCGGATTTTAAAGGGACAATCATTATTGATTTTGATTTAATAAATTCTTTTGCATCATCAATCTCTCCAAGATAAATTACATTTTTTTGTTTCCTGAAAAATGCCTCCAGCCATTTAGGGGCATTTCTTCCGGCAACAAATATTTTCAAATCCTGATATTCTTTGATTACCAAAGGCCATACTTCATTAAAAAACCACACTAAGCCTTCCTGATTTGGAGCCCAATCCAATGAACCAATATGAAAAAGATCAAGTGAATTATTTGACGAACCCTCGTTTGTAATATCAAGGAATTCCATTCCTGCTTGGGCTGTATATGTTGGTTTATTATTTCCAAACAGGTCAAACTGTTTCCTGTCTCTTTCAGTTATCGGGATCAAGAAATCATATTTATTGATATATGACAGCTCAAATTTTCTAATTCTTTTCGAAAGGTTTTTAATATATATCTTTTTAAATGATGATTTTTCACCTTCTGCAACTCTCATCCAAATCTCATGTTCGATATTATGTGCTCTTAATGAAATTTTAGCAGTTGAATGTTTTCTTATTATACTGATATATGGAGCCAGATAAATACCTTCAAGTTGAATAATATCGAAGTTATTACATGAAAGTAATTTTGCTAATTCATCACTAAACGACTTATTTATAAATCGTTTCGCATTATACGGAAGCTTTGAGAAAAAATAATTTTTTAATGCTGCAAAAACAGATGTACCTGCATCAACATCAACAGAATGAAATTTTATTTCTTTCTGAATTTCATCAGGAATATCCTTAATATTAAAATTATGCTTTAATGTTCTCATTGCCAAAACGACAACTTCATGACCATGATTTCTGATTCCTCTGATCATATTTAAAGTAGCAATTGACCCGCCATCATTTGCAGGGTATGGAATTTTATTGCATATAAATAAAAAGTTCATCTGTTTATAATCTATTTTAATTGTCAGATGTAACCAACATAATGAATATTTTAAAATGAAAAAAAGTATATATGCACTATTTTGTTTTTTTTTCAAACATATTGCAATGTGAGTTTATCAAATTCTTTTTAATTCAAGCAAATCAGGATTTTCAATTACGTTAATAATATCTCCTGTAACATTAATTATTGTACTAAGCTTTCTTTTAAAAGCCTGCCTTTCTATCATATGGTAAATAACAACTAATGGAAAAACCGGAATGAGAATAACCAAAATTAATAATTTAACAAAACCTCTTTTATGCAAAGATTTATTTAATAAAGGCAATTCATTCAATTTATTTTTAAAGTAACTGTTCTGCTTTGACTTTTCCACCATATAGATTAATAAATAATCATATAATTCAAATATTTTAAAAATTTGATCTCTTCCTGATATTTGAATAAGATCTCTTGCTGCTTTAATAAAATTAATTTTTAAATGATTTTGAGAATATTCATGACAATTTTTCTGCATTTCTTTAAGATTAAAGATAATTTTATCATTAGTATAATCCTCTTTAACAAAAACATTATTATATAGTCTATACAATTTTAAATTTCTTTTGAAATTAATACGGAAGAACCGCTTGATGAAATCTTTGTATGAATCAATATCAAATAGCACAGAATCAGCAGTAGCTTTATATGTAAGAAAAACACCCAGTGGTAATAGAACAGCAGCAGACAACCACATTCCCTGGTATGCAGGCATTAAACCTTGTTTTACTGTTTTTTCACCTGTTATGCTGATAATATAATAAAAAATAAAAAATAAAGTAGCAACGACAACCGGCATACCAAGGCCTCCTTTTCTGATGATAGCCCCTAAAGGTGCACCAATAAAAAACAAAACCAAACATGCGAATGATAATGAATACTTTCTGTGTAACTCAATATCATACTTTGAAATCCATTTCTCTCTATACACATAGTCCATTGCAGTAGTAGAAACATAAGTCTGTGTTGATCGTGCAAAATTCTGTGCGGATTCAATTATCCGAACCATATCACTTTTTTGAAAAGTCCTGAATAGACTATCAATATTATATGAAAATTCAGTTTCATTACAGACAATCATTGAATCCTGTATTATTGGACGCTTGTAATAATTAGTCTGTAATATATTTTTTCCAAATGATTCTTTTCTGTCTTCAAATTCAAGAATTAATGAATCCTTTGCATCCTTAAGCTGATTTACATTCAGCATTTCCTGGTTCTCTTTAAACAACTCTTCGTCTGTTCTTTTCAGACCAAAACCACTTAAATCAAGCATTATTGATTCAGAGATAAAATGAGTTGACTGGTGAGGAAATGATTTGCTGTTGTTTACTTTTCGTCCCTCCTCCGGTAACTCTTCATACTTGCAACCATTATACATATTTAAAATCAGGTAATTCTTATCAGCTGTCATCATCATAGAAGCGGAATCTGAAATAGTAATATTCGTATTCCCGTTATTACCGGTATGATCATATATCATAACTTTATATAACATGTTGCTTTTTTTATTCTTGCTTGACACTTTTATAATGTAATTGTCAATTTTATCATAAAAAATACCGGGTCTGATATTTAATTCCGGTCTTTGATTACGTATATCAGACAATAAAGAATAGAACTTTAGGTTTGCAATTGGTAAAACATTATTTGAGAAGAAGAATGCACTCAGACTAATTAATATTGAAACAATAACCAATGGGAACATAGTTCTTTGCAGCGAAATTCCTGCTGATTTCAGGGCAACCAATTCGTAATTTTCTCCCAGATTCCCAAAAGTCATTAAAGAGGATAGTAAAATAGCAAGGGGCAAGGCCATCGGTACAAAAGTAGCTGACGCATAAAACAGAAGTTCTGACAATACTCCTATTTCAAGACCTTTCCCTACCAAATCGTCAATGTATTTCCATAGAAACTGCATCAACAAAACAAAAACAGCGATGAAGAAGGTCAGAATAAAAGGACCTAAATAAGAACGAATTATTAAAAGATGCAGTTTTTTCACAAAATACAAGTTTCGAAATTATGAAACGAAAACAAAACTACTATATTTTGTAATGTGAAAATCTATTAAGTTCCTAAAATTAATTTCAACACTGAAATTTGAGTATCCCATAAGTCTTTTGAATCATCAACTTCATCTTCTTCAGCAAAATCTGTGACAATCAAAGCAACATCACCTGTCAATTCTTCTACAACTATTTTAAACTCAAAATAAGCTTCATCATCATCATCATCAATCCATTTAAATTTA
>JBDRPR010000553.1:0-2784 GCA_043826845.1 Bacteroidota bacterium | reverse complement strand
AAACTATTATCGTTTTATGAAACCTGAAGATATGAGTTTCCCTGCACAGGTTGAATTGTTTTCAAGAGTACCAGATATGATCAAAGCTGATAAAGACATGCATCTTACTCCAATTCCCGTTGGGGAGGACCTCTCAAGTTTATCTGCCATACTGATGAATGAAGATTACTATCATTATATGATTGATCACAGTGAGGAAAAGGATGGTGTGAGATTTGCAAAAACGGAAGCTTTAATCTGCCTGAAAGCAAAGGCATATCTTGAAATCAATGAAAGAATTAAAAATGGCTCAACAGAAGACTCGAGGCATTTAAAGAAACATAAATCAGATGTCTTCAGATTAGCTGTTTTATTAAATGAGAATGAATTATTTGAACTGCCGGAGAGCATTAAATATGACATGCAACAATTTTTTGATTCGGTTAAGGATGAATTGCCTGACAAAGACATTTATAGACGCATGAGAGCAGGCGATTTGGATTCTGAGAAAGTCTATCATCAATTGGTTAGAAGTTTTTTAATCTAACCTGATTAATTCATGAGTTTTTCGTTATGAGAAGGCAAAATACCAAGAATAAAGATACGCGCAGTTAAGGGACACCGTTTACATAGAAGCCCGGCAGGAACCGGACCATCATCATCACCACAGAAATCCCCGTTGAAAAGGTCATCCGCCAGACCAACCCACCATCCATCACAGAGAAGATTTGGGTAGATTTTAGTACTCAAAAAAGTTGCTGTACCCCACCCCTATATCAAACCTTCCGTTGGAAATCGCGAAGGGCTCATCACTGATCAGTAACTGAAATTCAAAGACTCCGGCAAGCACAACCTCGACCCGGGAACCATCAACGTAAAGTTTCTGTGCTTTCCTGATTTCAAGTATTCCGTCAATAACACGCGGAACGGCAGTGTCGCCGTTCATTATGGTTGTGACTTTACACTTTGTCAGGTCAATCATCGTATCGTTATATGCCAGCAAATCATCGTAGGTATCGGCAAAATTGTCCGGGATACCTATTTTCAGTATCATGTCAGTATTGTTCTTTGTGCCGCGGAATATGAGGGTGGTGGTATCATTTGTGACAATGACCTTCATGGGCACATCCACATCATTGGAAATGAACGTTTCCCTGTCGTAGTAAGCCCCGAATGTATTATACCCAAACTCCGAATATATAGGGAGTCCGGGATTCCCCGGATCTTCAATAAAGGGTGACTGCTTGAAATAAGAGTCCCTGATTTCATTATCTTCTTTTTGACAACCGGCAAAAATCAATAGAATGGCTCCAAATATTAATAGTCTTGTTTTCATGGCTCAATGGTTTTAAAATGGCATTTGAATATTTATCTGTAATCCGCCACCACCAAGAGGGTTGTTCATGATGGAATTATTTTCTGTTAAAATAAAGGACAGAAAAACAACCTCCAGGTTCAGATTGATGTCGTCATCTTTTCCCAGTTTAATTCCGCCGGAGAAGTAAAGTGTTGATAACAAATCATTAGGTGTATTAAAAATATTTACAACATCATCCTCATAAATTTCCATAGCTTCATTCAGGAAAAATATATCTGATTTTGAGCTTACCTGATATTGCAGGTCAGTAGAAGCTTTACCAAAGAATTTAATTTTTTTTGACTTATAGATCAAATACCTTATTTCGATAGGTATTCCAATATAGCTGGCTGTGTGTTTAACTCCACGTAACCTTAGATACTCAACTGCTGTTTCCTCATCTTTATAAAGGGTATAGAAAAAATCATTGTTTTCATCTGAATAGTTGTTTCCTGAGGCACTGTTCAATGACGAATACCTTATTCCGGTGAGAATACCCAGGTTATAATCTGTTAAAATAAATTCGGCTTTTGCCCCCAGGTACAGATTGTTCATAACTGTGTTATTGTAGATATCTGCAGGATAACTGTACTGGTTTTGTTTTCTTATCAGGTCAACATTGTCAAATTCACTTCCGTAAAAAACAGATCCTGCTTCAATTCCAATGTATTTCAGAAGACTTTTATTTTCAGCTTCTTCCTGTGATAAAAGCCTGAATGCTGAGATAAAAAACAGCAATATAAGGATCAGATGGGGTTTTTTCATGATGACAGATTATTTGGGTTATTAATTGTATACACATTAAACGATTAATACCCTGTTTTCTGATCATAAAAAAAACAAATACAATATTCTTTGATATAGGATATCACAGATAAAAATGCGAATCAAAAGTTAAAAAATAAGTTAACAAAGGCTGCTGCAATTTTCCCAAAAACATGTACCAATAAACCTTTCGTTGACCTGACTTTGCTAGCCTTCTGAAAATCTGTTTTTCAATTAACCAATTAAAAAAACCTTCCATTGGCTGCCGGACTTTTGATACAGCATGGGAAAACAAATCATCAACTGCCCTGTTCCATTGTTTTTCTTCATCTGTTTGCCCGTAAACTTTAGTCTGATGATGTAAAGGTGCCCAGATCATGTCGTTGGCATTTTCAAGTGCAGGCATCAGAATAAACTGATTATAAAATGTAAGACCAAGTGCCATTATGCCAATGACGGAACTAATAACACCAAGCGCTTTCCTAATTGTTTATTTATGAGTTTATTAATCACGGCGAGGAACTAAACTGAAATACAACAATCATAAATTCAACGCATTATTAACAAACAAATAACATTAAAATCATATATAATAACTGGTTCTAAAATAATTTTGTCATATATATTTTATATTTAAGACAATATGGACAAGGCACTTAAAAGGCTGATTTATATTTACATAG
>JBDRPR010000552.1:0-4409 GCA_043826845.1 Bacteroidota bacterium | reverse complement strand
TTCAATCTGAATAAAAGTAAGATCAGAAGCCCAGTCAATATCAGCAAAAACTCCTGAAACAACCGTTCCTGTTCCAATCTGAAGGTTAACCAGGCCAAAATTATTGGTAGTTTCCTGCTGTGTCTCTATGTACACATCAGTAAAAGAAGTACTTTGCTGAATACTTATTCTAAAAGAAACCAACTGGTTTGGAATTACAATACCTGCTCCATTACGAGCAACAGCCTGATAACTGAAACTTTGAGGAGATTGACAATAAATCATTAATTTCAAACCGATAACAAAAATAAAAATAAAAATATTTTTCATATAACTTAGAATTAAATTAGTAACAATTTTGCCATACTGTTCCATCATAAACCTTCAATTTATGATCGGATGAATTATAATATACATCGCCTTCAACAGGAACAGCTGGTGCAGCTGCACGTGGAGCTATTCTGAACAAATCATTAATAGTAACTTTATTTGTAACAAAATCACCATGTATTAGTGGAGTGTTTATGTCTGAATTATCAATATACAATTTATCAGAACCCATTTCATTAAATCCAGCTCTGTAACCTATGAAAACATTTCTTGCACCGTTAATGTTTGACTGCCCTGCTGAATAACCCATATAAACATTGTACGAATTAGTCGAATAATAACCTGAGTAACTGCCTAAAAGAACATTATATATTCCTGTTGAGTTGGAATAACCAGCGTCTTTTCCCACATACACATTTGCAAAACCTGTTGTATTTGAATAGCCAGACTGACTACCGGTAAACACATTACTTCCTCCGGTTGTATTAAACCATCCTGACCAATATCCCTGAATAACATTATTAGAGGCTGTTGAGCCATAATAACCAGCTCCATAGCCAATATTGACATTTCTGGAACCGGTTGTATTTGTACTGCCTGACATTGCCCCGATACTTACGTTGTAATCAGCTGTTGAATTTGAATATCCTGAGTTTCTGCCAATAAAGACATTATTATCACCTGATGTATTTGAATTTCCTGCATTGGCTCCCATAAATAAGTTATTAATACCGGTAGTATTTAAATAGCCTGTATTGGTTCCTACAAATGTATTAAAATCGCCTTCAGTATTTGAAAATCCTGATTCAAAGCCAATAAAAGTGTTATGGTAACCCATATCATTTGAATATCCAGCCATGCTTCCCTCAAAAACATTATTGAATCCACCTGTATTTAAATATCCTGCCATATAACCAAGAAAAACATTATGATATCCATACTGATTAGAATATCCACAACGATTCCCAATGAAGATATTTGAATTACCTCCCCAATTTGAGTATCCGCTTCGGTTACCAATAAATATACAGGAATCGGCACTATTTAAATACCCTGCATGATTTCCAAGAAAAACATTATTTGATCCGTCTGTATTCGTAAAACCTGCTTTATCACCATAAAATGAATTCTCACTTCCAATAATATTATTAAATCCGACAGAATCCCCGACAAAAGTATTGTAGCTGCCTGTGGTATTGTGATAGCCCGTAAGACTTCCCAGAAATGAAGTATTAACGCCTGTTGAGTTGGAATATCCGCTCTGATAACCAACAAATGAATTAAAGTTTCCTACAGTATTTGTAAATCCTGTTTGATATCCCATAAATAGATTGCCATTTCCCTGATCAGTATTATATCCACTTTGATAACCCATAAAAGAGTTACTTTCACCAATTGAGATCCCAAATCCGCTTTGGTAACCAAGAGTTGAGTTATAGAGCCCAAAAGTAAGATTTTCTCCACCCTGATGTCCAATAAAATAATTGTTTGGCGTAAGGTTAAGATAATTTAAAGAACCGATTTCCAGATCAAGAATACCAAAACCACCATCTCCGTATGTCCACACACGGCTACTATCATCTGTTACACGAAGAAATTCATTTGTAAATGCTTTTGATGGTGTAAATCCTCCCACTGCAAATCCTCCGCGGTTTCCACTAGCTTTTGAACCACTACCTTCTTCAATATAAATTCTTACACTATCAGGAGTTACCCATAAATAATCATTTGTTGAACTTTTTGATGGATTGAAACCTCCAACAGCAAAACCTCCTCTGCTACCTGTTGCTTTTGCACTACTTGTATCATCGGCAACCCAGATTCTTACTCCTTCCTGATATACCGCAAAAACAGTATCTCCTTTTGAGTTTTGAACACTAAAAATAACATCATTGATATTCGCGGTAGAATCACTTTTTACCTGTAATCTTCCACTTGGAGCTACTGTTCCATCTCCAACCCGCACATTTCCTATATTGTAATAAAGGTCATTACCTGTTTTTTCCCAATAGTTAGTATCAGTGCTATAAGGAAAATAAATATTATTCAAACTATTACTTAAATATAATGTGTCATTTGACATGCTTAGATTTTGCAATTCATTTATCGCTGATGTATCATTATTATTAACATTTCCTGCTTTTTCGGCAAACATAGCATATGGTACGGATAATAATTGTGACACTCCCATTAATTGATAGTTAGTTCCACCGTTTACATCCATCTCAATCTGAATAAAGTATGAATTACTTCCCCAGGGTATAAGACTAAAATCACCTGATACAACATTTCCAATGCCGATTTCAAGATTTACAAGTCCGAAATCATTGGTTGTCAGGGAATGCTCTTCCTGATAAATCAATGGTCCGGAAATTGATCCTTCAAGAATGCCAATTTGGATACTCACAAGCTGATTTGGAATCACGGTTCCTGATGCATCACGAACAACAGCTTGATAACTAAAGCTCTGAGGCAACTGAGCTTGAGTAACTATGCCAATAAACAAAGTTATTGCAAATAAAAAAGCTCGTTTCATGTGTTTATTTTTTTATTTTTTAAATTATTGTCACATGGAATGCCCTAATAATCATATCGGTTTGTGATAAATTTTTATCATGGGCATTTCATAATTATTTATTTTTGTACAGATGCGTTAATAACTGATTCTATATCTTTCAATCTCAAACTAATATCTTTAATTTCCTTTTTTAATGATCTGTTTTCATTAATCAGGTCCTGAATAGCTTTTATTGATACAACGTAAGCATTATATGTATCTATCTGTAGAATTTCTTCATTATCATTTGTAATAAATTCACCACTACCTTTAACTGAATTTGGAAATACCTGTTTAAATTCCTGGGCAATAAAATTATAATAATACTGATCTTTTATTGAAGGATTTCTTTCTCTCCATTCATCAGTATATTTAAAAATCACAGGATGCAGTTTCATTATAGTTTCAAAAGAATTATCGATATCCTGTATGTCTGTTTTGATACGTCTGTCAGAATTTGCAGCCCACAATCCTGCTGTTGTTTTAGACGCATCTCCTTGAACTTCCAATTGGTTTACTGCAGGCATTCTTCCGACTCCAAGAAAATTATTTACCCTCAACTTATTATTATCAAATTCACCATAGATCAAAGCCTGGGTGGATCCTGCGTCTGTATTTTCAATGTACAGTCTATTTCCGTTTGCTTCATTGAACCCTGCCTTATACCCGACAAATACATTGTCTGAATTATTACAATTCAGTCCGCTGCTAAATCCTATGTATGTATTTCTGACTCCTGTTGCATTATTTACACCACTGCTGCATCCAAGGAATACATTTTCCGTACCCGTAGTATTATCATAACCTGTATAACTTCCCACAAAGACATTTGTCCAGCCAGAAATATTACTTACGCCACTCTGGTATCCTATAAATGCATTATGCGAACCGGAAGTATTGGCATAACCGGCCTTATATCCTAAAAGCACGTTGTAAATACCGTCAATATTACTAAACCCTGCTTCCTGTCCTAAAAACAAGTTTCTGTAACCATCTTCGTTGTTAAATCCAGCGAGGTGCCCAATAAAACAATTACTGTAACCTGATATATTATGACTCCCTGTTTCTTTTCCAATGAATACATTTTGCCCGCCATTTTTGTTTAACAATCCACTTTTATATCCGATAAAGACATTATCGTCTGCCACATCATTTGATTTACCTGTCTGATAGCCAAAAAATGAATTATATAATCCGGTGGAAATTGAATCACCACTCTCATGACCAATAAAATAATTATTCGGAGTAAGATTAAGATAATTCAAAGAACCGGTTTCCAGATCAAGAATGCCAAAACCACCATCTCCGTATGTCCACACACGGCTACTATCATCTGTCACACGAAGAAATTCATTTGTAAATGCTTTTGATGGAGAAAATCCACCAACTGCAAAACCGCCGCGGTTTCCACTGGCCTTTGAACCACTACCTTCTTCAATATAAATTCTTACACTATCAGGAGTTACCCATAAATAATCATTTGTTGAACTTTTTGATGGATTGAAACCTCCAACAGCAAAACCTCCTCTGCTACCTGTTGCTT
>JBDRPR010000551.1:0-15387 GCA_043826845.1 Bacteroidota bacterium | reverse complement strand
TGACACCTTGCGAAAACATAAACAAGGGGCAAAATAATATTGCCAATAAAATAAGATTTGTTTTTTTCATGATTTTTAATAATCAAGGCACAAAGTAAATATGATATTAGAATTACTTAGAAATTTCACTTTTTTGTATTTTTATAAATTTGCAATTAGTTTTGTACTTAATTTTCCTTTATTATCAACTGTAATACGGTAAAAATTTTCGCCGTTAGTAGCTTTAAGTATAATGCCTGAGCCAATAGCGGTAACGGCAATATCGCCATTGGCAACTTCAAGTTTGGCTTTGGGAGTTGTGGTGCCGATACCTACATATCCGTTATTTCCGCGTATGGTCATTCGTTGCGTATTAGTCGTTAAAAAATTCATATTTCCGTTTTGAACTCCGGTAAGGTTAACATCGTTGCTGCCTGTAGGATTATTTATATTAAACATGGGTGTTCCTCCTTTGTACATGTGCCAAAAGGTAGTTTCAGCATCAGGGCAGTCGGTGCGGAAGACTTCGCCACGATTAAAAAATGTACTCTGATTCATGTAATTTGTATTTACATGGAAAGCTGCATTTAATGGTACTCCGTTTGGAAAATGGCCTATTCCAATGCCTCTGATATTTAGATTAGTTCTTCCAAAAAGATTTCCTGGATTATAAATTTGGAATTGTGCCATTATATTGATGTTTACTAAAAACAATATGGCACTGCTGAAAATTAAAATTTTGTTTCTCATAATATTTACATTTTTAATTGATTAATACTTTTTTAGAAAAAAATAAATTATTAGATTGTATGTTTATAAGATAAACACCATTATTTAGATTATTTGTATGAATTTTATTTATTCCCTTTTCTTTAATAGTTTCTGAATAAACACATTTGCCAAGTATATCGAAAACAGAAATACAATATTGTTCTGAATGAAATGTTTCTACAATAATTTCTTTTTTAATAGTATATATATTTGGCTGGTTGTAAGAGTTAAAATCTGTTTCTTCAATAGAAGTACTTATCTCTGTTAATTCAAAATTGTCAAAAAGCAACACCGTAAAAATTGAATCATTTCCCCATATTTCAATAACATCTGAATTTGATTCTGCAAAAAATGTAGTATCGTATTGTTGCCATATGTTTAAATTATTTTGAATATTAAATGTTGGTGACTGAATAATATTCCCACTGTTATTAAAAATAAAATAAGCCCATGTATCCATTTGTCCATATATTGGGAATAATACAGTAGAAACCGAATCAATTTTCACATAATAGGATAAACGATATTTATGACCTGATATTAATGGAATTGTTAGGCTAACTCCTACTTTTTCATATTGATTAATAAATATCCATGATGGCATTGTTGGGGGAATAGTATTATCATAACATTCAATAATAGGATTTTCATAAACAAAACGGATTGATGCATCTCCATAAGAATACCAATAATCGGGTCCAGCTAGATAAACAGAATCAATAACATTACATGCACTATCCATTGGTGCAGGAAAAATCATACAGCAACTCCAGTCGGGTCCTTCATCAAAACCGCCGTTGGGTATAAGGTTTTGGGCAGGCAAATAACTATAAAAAAGCAATATAATTAATAAAGAGTAAATGGTTTTCAAAATAAGCTCCTTTCTGTTTTAAAGATTTGCAATTAGTTTTGTACTTAATTTTCCTTTATTATCAACTGTAATACGATAAAAGTTTTCGCCGTTGGTGGCTTTAAGTATAATGCCTGAGCCAATAGCGGTAACGGCAATGTCGCCATTGGCAACTTCAAGTTTGGCTTTGGGAGTTGTGGTGCCGATACCTACATATCCGTTATTTCCACGTATAGTCATTCTTTGAGTATTGTTCGTTAAAAAATTCATATTTCCGTTTTGAACTCCGGTAATAAAAAAATCCGAGCCGGTATTTCTAATGGGATGAAAAATCGCTGAAAATATAAAAAGGGATTTATTGTTTTCATGCTGATAGAGTTACATTAAAATTTTAAATTGTCAATAATGAGTTTTCTAGTGGTTTTTGTTGGCTTAAATTAATTTTTTAGGGTATTAATATACAACATAAAAAATGAAAAGTCAAGGGGATAAACAATTTTTTCAAAAAAAAATTAAAACTATTGATTTAGCTATTTGATTTTAACTAAATCCGAAAAGTTTATAAAAATAACCAAAAACACCTGTAAGGTGCAATGCAGACATTAATATTGCGACAAGTAAAACAATTCTTACAAACTTTGGTCCCCAGCTTACAGCAACTCTTGAACCGACAAAGCCTCCAATCATATTGCCTATTGCCAGAATAAGTCCTATTTTGTAATCAACCTGTCCGTGATAAATAAAAATTGCCAGAGCGAAAATCGTAAAAAGCATAATAATCCATACTTTGATTGCATTTGCTTTGACCAGATCCAGCCCTGCACCTAAAACCAATCCTGCGAGAAGGAAGAATCCAACTCCTGCCTGTATAAAACCACCATACATGCCTATAAAAAAGAATATTATGTACTGCACAAGACTCGGTTTTTCATTTATTTTTCCGGCTTGTCCTTTTATCCATTTATCGGGTTTAAAAATTATTAAAAAAAACATGACAATGAGAATTCCTGCAATTGCCATTTTCATAATTTTTTCATCAATATCGATAGCGACCCATGCTCCTATTAGTGAGCCTATAACTGCAGGAATTGCCAATCTGGATCCATGTTTCCATTCGAAAACTTTTTGTTGTTTAAAACTTGCAACGCTTGTGGCATTTTGTAATAAAATACCAATTCGGTTTGTTCCGTTTGCCATATTCGCATCAAGCCCTAAGAACATTAGTAAAGGAAGTGTGAGCAACGATCCGCTACCTGCAATTGTATTAATAAATCCTGCAACAAAACCAACCCCGATTACAGCAAGAATAAGGTACCAGTTTAAGTCCATAGATTTTTATGAAAAAAGGAGGTCGCATTTTACCTCCTTTATATTTTTTAATCAATTATAACTACCATGCAAACATTGGAAAGTTATTCATCAGGTCATTAACTTCTTTACGAACTTTTCCAATAGTTATTTCGTCATCAATATTACTGATCACTTTATCAATCATGTCAACAATCTGGTCCATGTGTTGTTCTTTCATTCCTCTTGTGGTAATAGCCGGTGTTCCGACACGCAAGCCAGATGTAGTGAAAGGTGTTCTTGAATCGAAAGGAACCATGTTTTTATTAATAGTAATATCTGCCAAGACCAAAGTGTTTTCAACTTTTTTCCCTGTAATATCAGGGAATTTACTGCGTAAGTCGATCAACATAGAATGATTATCTGTTCCTCCTGAAATCACATGATATCCTCTATTAATAAATGATTCAGCCATAATAGAAGCATTTTTTTTCATCTGAACTGCATAATCTTTAAAACCATTACTCAATGCTTCACCAAATGCGACAGCTTTAGAAGCAATAATGTGTTCAAGCGGTCCGCCCTGCTGTCCGGGGAAAACTGCAAAATCAAATATCTGTGACATCATTTTAGTTTCACCTTTTGGAGTTTTTTCACCCCATGGATTTTCAAAATCTTTACCCATCAGGATTAAACCACCTCTTGGTCCTCTTAATGTTTTATGAGTTGTTGTTGTAACCACGTGACATAAAGGAAGCGGATTGTTTAATAAACCTTTTGCAATTAATCCGGCAGGATGAGCAATATCTGCCATTAAAAATGCACCGACAGAATCAGCAATTTTACGCATGCGCACAAAATCCCAGTCACGGGAATGTGCAGATGCTCCGGCAAGAATCATTTTAGGTTTACACTCAAGTGCGATTTTTTCCATCTCGTCATAATCAATTCTTCCGGTTTCTTTATTGACATGATAAGCCACGGGTTTGTATAAAACTCCTGATAAATTTACCGGAGAACCATGAGACAGATGACCTCCATGAGATAAATCCAGTCCCATAAAAGTGTCTCCGGGTTTCAAAAGTGCATAAAAAACTGCAGCATTTGCCTGAGCTCCTGAATGTGGTTGAACGTTAGCATATTCAGCACCGAAAAGTTCTTTTGCCCGGTCTATTGCAATTTGCTCGGTTTGATCAACGATCTGGCAACCTCCGTAATATCTTTTTCCGGGATAACCTTCTGCATATTTATTGGTTAGGCATGAGCCCATTGCCTGCATAACTTGTTCAGAGACGAAGTTTTCGGAAGCTATTAATTCTATTCCATGTTTTTGTCTGTTGTATTCCTGTTGGATAAGGTCGAAAATTAAAGTATCTCTTTCCATAAGTAAAATATTAATGAAATCTTAAATTAATTTTGTCAAACTTACATGATTTTTCTGAAACAGACAAAAAGAAAAAGCGGTTTTAAAACCTATCTTTGATAAGGATTAATTTTTCTTTGATTTTAATATATAAAGGAATGTCCTTTGAAAGTTTTCTCCAGGAGAGGGAGCAGTTGTATCTATTATTTTCCAGTTAGGATCAATAAGAATATATGATGGAAAATATTTAATGTTGTACTCATTTAATATACCAGGTTGATTTTTATAATGAATTAATTTCCAGTCATAAGTATTGCCCCTGGTGAAATTTATTATGTCATTATTTTCTCCATCACAAAAGATTGTGACTATTTCAATATCACTGTTATGATTTTTATAAAGTTCCTGCAATGCACCTATTTCCTGCATACAGGTATAATTGAAAACCGAATAAAAAGCCAAATAAGTATATTTGCCCTTGAGTTTTTCAGAGTTAAAAAGCTGATTGTTTATATCATAAAGTTCAAATGAGGGAGCCGGATCACCTGCATTCAACGAATTGCGTGTAACTTTATCCTTTATATTTTGAGCAATTTTTTTAAATTCAGGTATTTTACCAATAATTATCATTGAATCAAGTGTCTGTAATAATTGTCTGCGTGGAAAAGATTTGTATTCTCCAACAGGACTACTGTAAAAAGCATCATGTAATCCTTTTAATATAACAAGTTCCTTTAAGGTATCGTTATCTAAAGAATAATTCAATTCAAGAGTATGTTTCAAATGATGAGGACTTTTAGCCATGGCAATATCGATTAAAATGTTCTGACCATCTTTTGTAGCGCCATAATAAGTAAAATAATTATTGTAAACCTGATTGAAAAATTCCATGTATGCAATGTTATTTAACAACAGGGGTTTATTCAGAAAATATTTTATTGTTACCACTTTGGCATCACGCTGATATGCCATAAATCGCAGTCCGGCGAATTTATATTCCATATAATCACTGAAATATTTGTTATCGGTAAATGAAAATAATTGTCTGAGCTCGTTTAGCGCAGTATCAACATCAGATTTATAAGATGACTGGTAAATCAGAGAATAATTCATTTTTACATATTCGTCAAAATAATAGTCAAATTTTTTGATCAGGAAATTAAGTTCATCTTTATGAGCATTAAAAATACCAAGATAAAGATCTGATTCTTTGAAATAAGGATTGTTTTTTTCAAGAGAGCCCTTAGGAGATTTGGTGGGTAATTTAAGAATGTATTTTTGTCCCGGTTCGAGAAATAGTAATCCTCTGTATATCCCAAGATACAAATGAGATAAAATGGTTTTTTCAATATCAATTGTGAGGGAAAAGCTACCAGAGTCATCAACAACCGTGCGACCAATCTCAATTTCTTTATAGCTTATATAGTCATCATAAGTGTAAAATATCAGAGTGTCTTTTGCATAAGAAACTGAATTTCCTTCGATAATAACCGGTTGAGAAATGCAGAAAATTGCAATAAATACAAAAAACAATATTAGAAATATTCTCATAATTCCAATTTGATGGCTTTTGGAACAAATTTACTGGTGTCTCCGCCATGTCTGAAAATATCTCTGACAATAGTTGAATGAATAGGAGTAAATTCCGGTGTGGTCAATAAAAATACTGATTCAATTTTATTGTCAAGATATTTATTTGTTTGAGCAATAGCTCTTTCATATTCAAAATCTGATGAAGTTCTGATTCCTCTTAAAATATATTTTGCATGATTTAGCTTGCAATAGTCAACTGTTAATCCTTCAAATTTATCTACAGAAATCCTTGGTTCATCAATAAAAACAGATTTAATCCAGTTCATTCGTTTTTCTAACGGAAAAAATCCATCTTTATTACTGTTGTATCCGACTGCAATAATGATTTTATCGAATATTGATAGCGCTCTTTTAATGATTGATTCATGCCCAATAGTAAAAGGGTCAAAAGATCCGGGAAATACAGCAATTCTTTCCATGATTTTAATTGTTTATTATGCAAATTTAAAATAAACCTTTCGTAATTACTCTGTACAAAAATACATTTTTTATTTATACTTATTGAATTAGTCTGATACATAGATTTAAATGGATACTTCTGTATGTTTTTTTTATGAACCAAGGATTTCTGTTTTGTGGAATTTGAATGATGCTGGAAGGTTCATGAGTTGCCTGTAATGGAACCACAGGTTGCAAGTAAAGATATGAATTAAGCGAAGAGTTTCTTGAAATATTCAGGAGCATTTATCATGTGAGATCCATACCATGAAAACATCTCTCCGTTAACATGTATTATTTCAGAATATTGCAACGACATCATAAGTTCCATTTTATCTTTCTCCTTGAAGGGATAAGGTTCTGATGATAAAAAAACCAATTGAGGATTTTTATCAGTAATTTCTTCAATACTAATTATCGGATATCTTTCGGAGCTATTTTTAAAAACATTATTAAATCCTGCAATACTCAATATGTCATTTATAAAAGTATCACAATTAATAGTCATATAAGGATTTTTCCATATCAGGTAAACAACAGGAATCGGTTCTTTTATTTCAGATATAGTCGCAAAAGCATTATTTATTTTATTTATAATTTTTTGTGCTTCAATTTCTTTGCCTGTCATTAAACCAGTTTCATATATCAGATTAATGGCATCGTTAAATGATCTGACATCGCTGACAAAAACGGAATAATTTTTCATCAACAAATTAACTTCTATCTCTTTATTTTCTTCCTTACTGCAAAAAATAAGGTCAGGTTTTATCTCCCTTATTAAATCAAAATCAATATTTTCGGTTCCCCCTATTTTTGGAACTTTTTGAACAGATTTTTCAGGATGAATACAGAATCTGGTAATACCTGCAATGTGATTTTCTAAACCCAGATCGAAAAGCAATTCAGTAATTGAAGGAACCAATGAAATAATTCTTTCAGGAGTTTTATCAAGATGAACCCGTCTGTTTAGGCTGTCAATATAATCAGGCATAATTAAATAAAATCAAAAGTAGTAAAAAGATAGGATTGGCAATATTCATTGGATGCAATTTAAAATAGAATATCTATTTTTACAGATTGATTTATGGTTAAAATGAATAAATCTCAAAAAGATCGTGATTTTTCTGATGGGCTGAAATTGCCATTATCAGAGGAATTTTATTCAATACAGGGTGAAGGATTTCATACAGGTAAAGCAGCGTATTTTATTAGAATAGGTGGTTGTGATATTGCATGTAGCTGGTGTGATACAAAATTTTCATGGGAATCTGAATGTTATCAAACGGTTCGTATAGATGAGATTATTAGAAATATTTTAAAAAATAATGCTGATTCGATTATGGTTACCGGAGGTGAACCTTCGATGTTCAATCTTGAACCTTTAACAGTTCTGTCTCATAAATATAATATTAAAACATATTTGGAGACATCAGGTAATCATAAAATTACTGGTGAATGGGATTGGGTTTGCCTTTCTCCAAAACAATGTCAGCCACCGGTTATAGAAAATTATCTGGTTGCAAATGAATTAAAAGTCATTATAAAAAGTAAATCTGATTTAAATTGGGCTGAAAATTGCTCAAAACAGATCAGTATTAATTGTAAACTTTTTTTACAGCCTGAGTGGAGTTGTATAAAAATGATAACACCAAAAATTGTTGAATATATTAAAAAAAATCCCAGATGGAATCTTTCTTTGCAGGTTCACAAATACATAGGAATACCATAATATTGTAAACATTATGATCAGGGGAATAATTTCAATAGCATTATTTTTATTTGTGATTCAGATCAATTCACAGGAATCATATACAATAAAAAATAAAAAAGCAATAAAACTGTTTGAACAGGCAGTATATTATTATGAAAAAAATGACGATTTAAATGCTGTTGCTGCTGTGATGAAAGCTGTTGAAATTGAGCCTGTTTTTGTTGAAGCCTATAACCTTTTAGCCCAGATATATGAAGATAGAAGAGATTATGAAAAGGCAATGTTTTATTATCAGAAATCCATAGAAATTGCTCCTGATTTTTCATATCTGACTTATTATCTGCTAGCTCAATGGCAATTAAAACTTGGAATGTACAGCGAAACAAAGGCAAATCTGGAAGCTTGTCTGGAATTTGAGAATATAAGTCCAAGACACGAAGCCTTATCAAATGAAATGATGAAATATGCAGAATTTGGTATAAATGCAATAAAAAATCCTGTTCCTTTTAATCCTGTAAACCTTGGAACAAATGTAAACACTGAATATGATGATTATTGGCCATCGTTGACAGTTGATGGTGAGATATTAATAACTACTGTTCTTTTACCCATAGATTCACGTTTTCCTATAACACCCAAAAATGCACAGGAAGATTTTTTTATTACATATAAAAAAGATAATGACTGGACAAAGGCTGCAAATATGGGAACTCCTGTAAATACTCAGGGAAATGAGGGAGCACAATCATTTTCGGTTGATGGTAGATTTTTATTTTATACTGTATGTAATCGTATGGAAGATTTTGGAAGTTGTGATATCTATTTTTCACAAAAAGTAGGAAACAAATGGACAGATCCGAAAAATATCGGTCAACCAATAAATTCTTCTGCTTGGGAATCAACACCTTGTTTTTCTGCAAATGGAAAAACATTGTTTTTCTCAGCAGATCACCGCAGGGGAGGAAGTGGGGGTAAGGATTTGTGGATGAGTGTACTTCAGGGTGACGGATCATGGAGTGATCCTGAAAACCTTGGTGATAAAATAAATTCCCAGGGAAATGAAACAGCCCCTTTTATTCATCCGGATAACAATACTCTTTATTTTTGTTCCGATGGCCATATGGGAATGGGGGGCATGGATATTTTTGTTTCAAAAAAAGACTCAAAAGGTGATTGGCAGGCACCCGTAAATCTGGGATATCCTATTAATACTTTTAGGGATGAGATAGGCATGATTGTGAATGCATATGGAGATCTGGCCTATTATTCTGCGGAAAAAGATGGATCGAGAAGAAAGGATATTTATATGTTTGAATTGCCTAAAATATACAGACCGGGTTATGTTACATATGTGAAAGGAAAAATTTATGATGCTGTTACCAAAGAACCGCTGTTTGCACGTTTCGAATTGCTTAATCTGGAAACAGAAGACTTGGTCATGCAATCATACAGCAACAAGGGTAATGGTCAATATATTGTTTGTTTGCCGGTTGAAAACGACTATGTTTTTAATGCATCAAAGGAAGGCTATTTGTTTTATTCAGAGAATTTTTCATTGAAAAATTTGAGCAGTAAAGGAGAACCTTTTGTTATGGACATTCCTCTTCAGCCAATTGCAATAAATGCGACAATTGAACTGAAGAATATTTTTTACGATACGGATCAATATACTCTTAAAGCAAAATCAAAGGTTGAACTGAATAAAATGATAGATTATCTTGTTAAAAATCCGAATCTGAGTATAGAAATCGGCGGGCATACTGATAATGTGGGAACAAAGGAATATAATCAGAAACTATCAGAGAACCGTTCAAAAACTGTTTATCAATATCTGATAGATGCAGGAATTAATAAAAGCCACTTGTCATTTAAGGGATACAATTTTTCTCAGCCAAGATACCCGAACGATACAGATGCAAACCGCGCAAAGAACCGCAGAACTGAATTAAAAATTGTGAAGATAGATTAATCAGCTAATGCTGAATAATTAATTTGTCAGAATAAACAACCTTTTCGCTAACAACTTTCAAAAGATATACTCCCTGTGCAATTTATAATTCTCCGAATTGCAAATTTGCTTCCTCAATAACTTACATACAGTTTACTTCTCAAGTTCTTCCCAGTATTCTATAGCCCTGCGTGTGTGAGGGATCACTATGGTTCCGCCAACCACATTTGCAATTGAAAATATTTCCAGAATTTCTTTAGTTGTAACTCCTTGTTCATAACATTTTTCGAGATGATATTTAATACAATCATCACAACGCAATACCATAGAACTTACAAGACCAAGCATCTCCTTGATTTCTGATGAAAGTGCTCCGTCCTGATATGTCAGCGTATCTGTAGCATAAATCCTTTTCATGACTTTATTGTCAGTAGCCATGATTTTATCATTCATTTTCTTGCGGTAACTTCTGAAATCATTTACAATTTTGCTCATTTTTAAACTGTTTTATAATTTATCAGGACTAAAGTCCGGTTTGTACTATGTTTTATTATCACGGGCTTAAGCCCGTGGTTATAGGCTTATTATTGTTATTGGGCTTTAGCCCTGAAATTGACCTACAAATCTTTCATACTTAATTGAAATCTTTATATTTCCACACAGTGACCTCATAATATTTTTATTTGATTAAATTGTGCAAAAGCTCATGAATTGAAATATCTTCATCAATTCTGGGCCAATGAATTCCATATCCGGATGGTGAGACGATGAAATCTTTTTTCTCTTCAGATGAAGCATGCTCTAATCTTTCGGATACTTCCGATAATTTAAATTTGTATTCTATTCCGTCAGATATTATAATTAACTGATCATCTGTTACATCAATCTTATCGATAACGTATAATTTGTACATAATTATTTATTAAAATGTTTATGCCACTCTTGAATTATATAATCAAAATGTTCAAAAATTATTTTTCTTATTTCTCTTCTTTGTTGTTGATTCAAATTGAATGAGTATGCTTCCTCAATTTCAAAATCATCAACCTTTATCCAGAATTTACATTCTGTTTCGGCTTTTTGAGCATGAATATGCATAGGCTCATTATTTTCATTTGAATAGAAAAACAATCTCCAGCCAAGTATAGTTAATATTGTTGGCATATTTAATTTTTAATTCAAAGATACTAATTTTCTTAATTATCGTGAATTCTGCGTTTTATTTTTTTACGTAATATAATGATATATCTATAATTACAAATCTTTCATGCTTAACTGAATTCTTTTTCTTTCCACATCAATTTCAATAACTTTCACTTTTACATGCTGATGAAGACTTACAACATCGGCAGGGTTGCTTACAAATTCATTTTTCAGGTTTGAAATATGTACCAGTCCGTTTTCTTTTATGCCAATGTCAACAAAAGCTCCGAAATTGGTTATATTTGTAACAATTCCCGGAAGCACCATTCCTGTTCTCAGGTCTTTTATCGAAAAAATCCCGTCAGCAAATTCGAATACTTTTGCAAATTTCCTCGGATCACGACCGGGTTTTGTCAGTTCTGCAACGATATCTTCAAGAGTTGGAATTCCAACCTCAGCAGTGACATATTTTTCAAGTTCAATTTTGGTTTTAAGTTCAGTTTTGCCAATAAGTTCTTCTACAGAGCAGCCTGAATCGGATGCCATTTTTTTGACAAGATTATATCTTTCGGGATGTACGGCACTGTTATCCAGTGGATTTTTTGCGCCCGGAATTCTTAAAAAACCTGCAGCCTGTTCAAAAGCTTTTTCTCCTAAGCGGGGGACTTTTTTAATCTCACTCCTTGATTTGAATGGTCCGTTTTCTTTCCTATAGTCAACAATGTTCTGTGCGAGTTGCGGTCCAAGACCTGAAATATAACGCAGCAGATGTTTGCTGGAAGTATTCAGATTAACACCAACCATATTCACACAGCTTTCGACAATCAGATCCAGGCTGTTCTGCAACAGGGTCTGGTCAACGTCATGCTGATACTGGCCAACGCCAATACTTTTCGGCTCTATTTTTACCAGTTCTGCCAATGGATCCATCAACCGTCTGCCAATTGAAACAGATCCTCTTACTGTTACATCATATTGTGGAAATTCTTCTCTGCCGGTTTTTGATGCAGAATAAATTGATGCTCCGTTTTCGCTGACAACAAAAACTTTTACGTCTTTCTCGAATTTTAAATGTTTGATAAAATTCTCTGTTTCACGGCTTGCAGTTCCGTTTCCAATCGCAATGGCTTCAATTTTATAAGCATTTATTGTTGATGTAATCTTTTTTGCAGACATTTTTATGTCGTTCTGAGGAGCATTGGGATAAATTGTATCGTTCATCAGAAGATTTCCCTGTTCATCAATACAAACAATTTTACATCCTGTTCTGAAACCGGGATCAATAGCCAGTATCCGTTTTTCTCCCAAAGGGGGTGCAAGTAATAATTGTCTTAAGTTTTCAGAAAATACTCTTATTGCTTCAATGTCTGCTTTTTCTTTATAGTGAGCAATAATTTCATTTTCAATTGAAGGAGATAGCAATCGTTTATAGCTGTCTTTAATAGCTTCATATACAATATTCCCTGAATCACTTTTTGATTTAATAAATATTTTCTCAAGATACTCAAGAGCGACCTCTTCCGGAGGAGAAACTGAGATACGAAGAAAACCTTCATTTTTTCCTCTTAAAATAGCCAGTATTCTATGTGAGGGAGCTTTTGATAAAAGCCCGTTGTAATCAAAATAATCCTGATACTTTTCAGCTTCCTCAATTTTGGCTTTTACAAGTTTTGAATATAACACTCCTTCATGGTGAAAAAGTTTTCGGATAATATTTCTTGCTGCCTGATCTTCGCTAATCCACTCTGCAATAATATCACCGGCTCCTTGCAGAGCATCTTCAACCGATTCAACCTGATCATTAATAAATGATTCTGCTTTTATTTCAATGTCTTTTTCCTTTTGTGAGAAAATAATTTTTGCAAGTGGTTCAAGCCCTTTTGCTTTTGCAATTGTTGCTCTTGTTTTCTTTTTTGGTTTGAATGGGAGATAAATATCTTCAATTTCATTAATCGTCAAGGCATTATTAATCGTTGATTTTAATTCATCTGTAAGAAATCCTTGTTCTCCAATTGATTTTAGTACAGCTTCTCTTCTTTTATCCAGATCGATTAATTTTTGAAGATGATTTTGCACAGCAGCAATTTGTACTTCATCAAGGCTTCCTGTCGCTTCTTTACGATAACGGCTGATAAAAGGAATTGTAGCACCTTCGGTTAATAATTTAACTGTGTTTTTAACGGAACTGATACTTAAATTTTGTTCTTTGGATATCAGTTGTAAGTATTTTTCTGTCATTATTTAAAAATTGTCATATTTAAGACGAATGTCAATATCTCCTCCTGAAATATCCCAGCAGGTTGAATCGCAGGTGACAGCAGAAGTTGATTTTATTTTGTCACCATCTGATACATAAACAGAATTATTATCAACCATATATTTAGCTTTTGCGGAATAATATTGGTTTAATGGAACAACAACAAGAAATAGAGGATTATGCACAATTTCAACAGTAAAAGTGTCCAGATTTTCAGGTTTACCGTTAAAAACAATCACTTCAACTTCCGGATTATCTCTGTTTATTGTGAGATCAATTTTCAAATTCCCTTCTAATGGCTCAATTGTATTGCAATCAGAATAATCATAATCATAGCATGTTTCATCATCATATGTGTCCTCACATCTTATGAATAAAGAAAAAGTCAGTATAAAAACAATGATGTACCTGTATTTTAATAATTTAGTCAAAATAATATATATTTTTATTTGTATTTGTCTTACCATCCAGATTAAAAATCAGGAATAAAAGTGAAAAATTTATCCTGTGTTTTGGAATACCGATTACGTTAAAATTTATGTACTCATAATTTATTTTAATTCCTATATTTTGAGAAACAGCATATAAACCAAGTTGTGGAGCAATTTTAAATCCGTCATCAATTTTAGTTTTAATCCCTCTGTAACTTCCATATGTGTATATGCCTCTGACACCAACAAAAAAACCTTCATCATATTTTGCAGAGGACTTCAGAGAAAAGCGTTTATCAATATCTGTAAACAACATAGCTCTTCGTTCCCATAGCTGATCATAAATATTCTCTTCTTGTTTTAGCAGTACCCGTTTTGCCCAGTAATGATTGGCAATGCCCACATCAAAACCCAATTTGTATTTGCTTTCAATAAGTCCGAATTTTGTTTCAAACATAAGATCTTTTGTATTGAAATTAACGTTGTACGAGAAAAACAGTTTGTTGAAATAAGGAAGGTATCTTGCCCTGATCCCATGCTTAATCAGCGTGTCAACAATATCGTTCTGATTAAATGTTATTGCAGTTTTAAGCGGATCGGAATCTGTTGTATGTTTTGCTTTCAGATCAACTCCCAAATTAATTAACAGATTAACAACATCAGGATGTTCGTTTTTTATTGAAAGAATAAGTGCGTTATCACCCCTGTTATTTGTTTGGTTTATTTCTGCACCATTGCTATGCAGAAATTCGATCATTTCATAATTCCCGTTTTGTGAAGCGAGCATAATGGGAGTGAAACCATAGTTGTCACTGGCATTTACATTTGCTCCTTTTGTTATTAATAAATCTGCAATTTCAGGCAAATTATAATAAGCAGCAAGCATAAGAGGAGTAAGCCCGTCGCTTGTTTTTATCTCAGGATCAGCTTTATAAAAAAGCAACATATCGGTTATAATATAATAATTGTAAACGACAGCATAATGCAGACAGGCAATTCCATGTAAATCTGGTGTTGAAGTATTCGCTTTTTTAAGAAGCAGATAATGAACTATATCTTCGTGGTTATTTTTAATTGCACCAATTATCGGAGTTTCATAGTTATAAGTAGTTATGTCAATATTTGCTCCGTTGGCAACCAGAACTCTTACAGTTTCATAATGACCGTTTTGTGTAGCATAAAACAGAGCAGATACGCCTTCATATGTTTTTGAATCGGGATCAGCCCCTTTTTTTAACAATTCAAGAACCTCAGCATAATTACCTGAATCTGCAGCAAGAATCAAGTCGAAGTTTAATTTATCCTGACTTAGAATTGTGGTATCAGCAATATCTGTTAAAGTAGTATCCTGACAATAACAAAACACTGGAAGCAAAATCAATTGAATAAAAAAAAGAGATGTCCAGATTACTTTTTTCATTTAAAATGACTTTTTTACAAAACAAAGCAAGTATAACATGCTTTATTTTGAATTGTTGTAAAGATAATAAGTATTTTAAAAGACTTTCATATAAAAAATAAGATTTTAAAAAAACAAGGTTGTGTTTTATGATATTGTAGAAAATAAATATAGTAAATCATTCCTTTTCTTTGCCTCAATCCTAAAGGAAGGAAAA
>JBDRPR010000550.1:0-11944 GCA_043826845.1 Bacteroidota bacterium | reverse complement strand
CAATGCTGTAACTACACTTAATGGTTCTTTTACTGTTGCTACAGGAGCCGTATGGTCTGGTGGCACAGGTGTTTTTACACCGGATAATACAACCATGAATGCTACGTATAATCCTACGGCTGGTGAACTTGCAGCAGGATTCGTAAACCTTACACTTACAACTACAGGAAATGGAACCTGTAATGCTATATCAGATATAATGGTGATTACATTTTCCAATGCTCCTACGGTTGATGCAGGTCCAGATCAAATCAAATGTGCTAATAATGCTTTGACAACCTTAGCAGGTTCATTTTCCGGTGCAACAGGTTGTGCATGGTCAGGAGGAGCAGGCACTTATACTCCCAACAATACAGCGGTTAATGCTGTTTATACTCCTACAGGCGCTGAAATAGCATTGGGAACATTAACATTAACGCTCACTACAACGGGCAACGGACTTTGTTCCGCAGAAGCAGATCAAATGATTATTACTTTCACAACTTCCCCAACTGCCAATGCCGGAATTGACCAAACAGTTTGTGCTAATAACACAAATATTAATCTGAATGGAAGCGTTACCGTTGCTACCGGTGGCCAATGGGCAGGCGGAACAGGTTCATATAATCCGGGTTCTACAGCACTTGCAACTATATATTCACCCTCTGCTCCTGAAATTGCAGCAGGACAAGTAATACTTACACTTACTACAACAGGGAATGGAACTTGCAATGCTATTAGCGACCAAATATTAATTACAATTACTCCAGCTCCGATTGTGAATGCCGGAATTGACCAAACAATATGTAAAAATAATAACATTGCTACACTTGGTGGAACTGTTACAGGAGCTACAGGTGGGTCATGGTCAGGTGGAATGGGACTTTTTTCTCCTGACAACACTACTTTAGGTGCCACTTATACTCCCACCGTAACTGAACTTTCGACCGGATTTGTCAATTTAATTCTTACTTCTACTGGAAATGGAACTTGTTTGCCGGTTTCTGATAATATTATCATTTCTTATTCCGATGCACCAATTGTTGATGCAGGACCTAATCAAACTGTTGGAGCCAATAATCCGGCAACAACTTTAGCAGGGACTGTTTCCGGCGCAACAGGTGGTATTTGGTCAGGTGGAAACGGTACATATTCTCCATCCAATACTGCTTTAAACGCTATTTATACTCCAAGCGCTTTAGAAATTACAGCAGGTACAGTAACTTTAACTCTTACATCAACAGGAAATGGAACATGCAATCCTGTCAGTGATATAATGACTATAACAATAACTGCTGCTCCGATTGTAAATGCAGGGGTTGATCAAACGTCTTGCGCAAATAATCCTTCTGTAACGCTTAATGGTTCTATAACCGGTGCTACAGGTGGAATCTGGTCGGGAGGCAATGGTACATATAATCCGGGAAACACAGCTCTTAATGCTGTATATACTCCTAACGCTGCGGAAATTTTAGCAGGAAATGTAACTTTAACACTTACTTCAACAGGAAATGGTCCAAATAATCCCGTTACCGATCAAATGACAATCAATATTACTCCAGCTCCGACGGCAAATGCAGGTACAGATATAACTATTTGTAGTAATAATCCTACAGTAATATTAAACGGAACTGTAACAGGTGCTACAGGTGGTCAATGGACAGGCGGTCTTGGATTCTATAATCCAAACGGAAATACATTAAATGCAGCTTATACTCCGACACAAACTGAAATTAACTTTGGAAGCGTAACATTAACCCTAACAACTACAGGGAATGGTTCATGTATAGCAGTTACAGACGAAATGACTATTTTCTTTACTCCTTCACCAACGGTAAATGCTGGCTCTGACCAGATTGTATGTGGAAATAATGCTAATGTTACTCTGGATGGTTCAATTACTATTGCTACAGGTGGACATTGGTCAGGTGGTTCGGGTACTTATAGTCCAAATGATAATACATTAAATGCAGTATATACTCCCACTGCCGGTGAGATTGCATCCGGAACAGTAAACCTTACACTTACAACCACTGGTAATGGAACATGTGTTGCAGTAAGCGACGCTATGATTATTACAATTAGTCCAGCACCTATTGTTAATGCCGGGTCAAATCTGAACAGTTGTGTTAACAACCCAAGTGTTACGCTCAACGGAAGTGTTTTAAATGCAACAGGTGGTATATGGTCAGGGGGTACCGGTTCATATGATCCGGGGAACACTACACTTAATGCTATATATACTCCTTCTGCTGCTGAAATTTCAGTAGGAACTGTTATTCTTACACTTACTTCAACAGGAAATGGCAGTTGCCTTGCAGCATCCGACCAAATGATCATTGATATTGGTCCTGCCCCAATTGTTAATGCAGGAACCGACCAAACAGTATGTGCTAATAATAGTAATATAATGCTTAGCGGCAGTTCATCCACAACAACAGGTCAATGGACAGGCGGTTTAGGATTATTCATTCCTGATAATAATACATTGAATGCTATTTATACTCCCACCATGGGAGAAATTGCATTAGGAACATTAACACTGACTTTAACATCTACCAATAATGGAGCATGCAACTCAATATCTGATAATATGGTTATTACCTTTACTCCGGCTCCAACAGTAAATGCAGGTTCTGACCAAATTGTTTGTGCCAATACACCCGATGTAATATTAAATGGTTCAGTTACAGGTGCCTCAGGCGGTATTTGGACAGGCGGTAGTGGAACTTATGTGCCTGACAACATAACGATGAATGCAACCTATACCCCATCGGCAACAGAAATTGCAACAGGTTCAGTAACGCTAACATTAACATCAACAGGCAATGGGAACTGTATTCCTGTAATCGATAATATAACTATCATTATCAGCGTAGCTCCAATAGTAAACGCAGGACCTGATTTAACATCCTGTGCAAATAACCCTACAGTGACACTCAATGGTAATTATATGTATGCCGGAGGCGCTATCTGGTCAGGTGGTACAGGTATATATAATCCTGATAACATAACATTAAATGCGACCTATACTCCTTCTGTCGCTGAAATTGCTACCGGAACCGTAACACTAACATTATCAACCACCGGAAATGGCAGTTGTAATCCTTCTACTGATAATATCAATATCACTATTAACCCATCGCCGGTAGCTAATGCAAGTGTAGATCAAACTGCATGCCGTAATAATGAAACTGTAACATTGAACGGCTCTGTTATAGGAGCATCGGGAGGTGCATGGTCAGGAGGAGGTGGTTCTTTTCTGCCTAATAATTCGATTTTGAATGCAACATATACACCAACAGCAGCAGAGGTTACAGCAGGATTTGTAAATCTTATTCTTACAACGACAGGAAATGGAACATGTAACGCTGTTACAGACATGATGACAATTATATATACCCCAAAACCTGTTGTAAATGCCGGAGTAAATCAAACTGTTTGCGCTAATAATCCAGATATAACGCTTAATGGTACTATTGCTGTTGCAACAGGTGGTATATGGTCGGATGGTCTTGGAACCTATAATCCGAATAACACAACACTAAATGCGGTTTATACACCTACAGCAGTTGAAATTGCACAGGGTTATGCTGACCTTACGCTTACTTCCACCGGTAACGGAACTTGCAATTCAGAGAGTGACCAGGTACACTTTACTATAACGCCTGCCCCAACGGTTATAGCAGGTCCTGACCAGATAATCTGCGTAGATGACCTTCATGTTGATCTTAATGGTTTTGTCGTCGGAATAACAACAACAGGAATATGGTCAGGAGGAATTTCTGGAACATTTACACCAAGCGCTACTGCATTAAATGCTGTTTATAATGCCAGTTCTGCTGATTCAACAGCCGGAAGTATTACATTAGTTTTAACATCAACAGGAAACGGGAATTGTTTGCCTGTTACCGACACGATGATTGTTAACATCCTGCCAACAGGGACTGCCAATGCTGGACCCGATCAATCAGTATGCGGTAACAATGCCAATGCTCTAATGAATGGAAGTGTTGGAGGTGGTGCTACTATTGGAACATGGAGTTCATCAGGTTCAGGAATTTTTATACCTACTAATACTACTCTTAATGCTGTTTATGTACCAAGTCAGGTTGATACTTCAATAGGTTCCGTTACACTTACCCTTACTGCAAATAGTTGTAATATGATTCAGGATCAGATGATACTCACTATCACCAATGCACCTTATGTAAATGCAGGAATGGATATTACAGTTTGTGTTGACAATCTTGATATTCCTTTAAATGGACAGGTTTCGGGTGCTTCTACTACAGGCGTATGGACAGGTGGAAATGGAGGAATATTTACACCTGATGCGAACACATTAAATGCAGTTTATCATGCAAACGCTGCTGATTCTATTGCAGGTCACATCACTCTTGTTTTAACCGCAACCAATATTGGATTATGTGCACCAAAGAATGACACACTTGAAATAAATATTCTGCCACCGGGTATTGTGAACGCAGGTCCAGACCAGGTTTTCTGTGCAAACAATACAAACGTTGTATTAAACGGCAGTGTAACAGGTGGAGGTACAACAGGAATATGGTCAACTTCAGGAACCGGAACATTCGTACCAAGTGCTACTGATCTTCAAGCAACCTATTTACCCAGTGCAGCAGATACAGCATATGTTTCTCCTTCATTCGGAGTTGTTACATTATCTCTTACTGCTACCAATAGCTGCAATTTCTCTTTTGACCTTATGCAAGTTACTTTCAATCAATCTCCTTGGGTAAGTGCAGGAGCCGACCAGTCTGTTTGCTATAATAATCCTGCTGTTAACCTAAACGGTTATGTTGTAAGAGCAACAGGAGGGCAATGGTCTGGAGGAACAGGTACTTTTAGTCCCAATATTACAACATTGAATGCTGTTTATACACCATCTGTTGCCGAAAAAGATTCCGGATTAGTTATTCTTTACCTGACATCAACCGGAAATGGAACGTGCAATGCAGTTACCGACTCTATGACTATTACTATTACACCTGAACCCATTGTAAATGCAGGGCTCGATACTTCAATATGTGCTAATAATGCAATTATTACTCTTTATGGTGCTATTACGGTTGCTACCGGTGGAATATGGTCAGGAGGTACAGGAACTTATAATCCTGATAACACAGCACTTAATGCAATCTATACTCCTTCTGCGGCAGAAATCTCCACCGGAAGTGTTACTTTAACATTAACTTCAACAGGAAATGGAAACTGCAATGCTGTTTCCGATCAGATTTTAATAACTATCACACCAGCACCTACTGTATATGCAGGTACGGATATGATTGTCGGGGCCAACAATCCTGATGCATCCTTAAACGGAAATGTAACCATTGCATCTGGGGGGATATGGTCTGATGGTTTAGGCTCTTTCAATCCGGATAATTATACATTAGATGCAGTTTATACACCTTCTGTTGGAGAAATCGCTTCTGGAGGATTGGACCTAGTACTTACTTCAATTGGAAACGGTTCTTGCATTCCTGTATGCGATACGGTGCATATTGACATTACTGCTGCTCCTGTTGCAAATGCAGGATTAGATCAAACTTCATGCGCGAACAATCCTTCCATAACACTTAATGGTTCTGTATTTGGTGCTATCGGTGGAATATGGTCAGGAGGAACTGGAACATATAGTCCGGATGATACTACTCTTAACGCTGTTTATACTCCTTCCGCAACAGAAATTACGGCAGGTACAGTAACTTTGACTCTTACATCAACTGGAAATGGTCCAAACAATCCTGTTACTGATGAGATGACGATTACTATTACACCTTCTCCTATTGTAAATGCCGGAGTTGATCAGCATGTATGTATATCCAGTATTCAAACTACTCTGCAAGGAATTATATCCGGTGGTTCTTCCACAGGTATCTGGACTACAAGCGGTGATGGAACCTTTATACCTGATAATTTCACGCTTAATGCACAGTATGTTTATGGTACTTTGGACACAACAAATGGTTCAGTTACCCTTACTCTAACTTCAACAAACAACGGACTTTGTAACTCTGTATCAGATAATGTGGATATTATTTTCGGTAACACGGCATTTGTTTCGGTAGGAAATGATATTGCCACCTGTGAAAATGACCTTAGCGTATTACTCAACGGTTTCGTTTCCGGTGGTTCAAATACCGGTCTATGGATTTCATCCGGTAGCGGCCAATTTTTCCCGAACGATTCAGCATTAAATGCAACTTACCTATGCTCTGCTCAAGATTCGAGTTTTGGTAATCTTCAACTTGTTCTATCATCTACTAATAATGGCGGGTGTCTTGCAGGACATGATACTTTAATATTAACCATAGAGCGTATTCCTTCAGTAAATGCAGGTCCAAATCAAGCAGTTTGTATAGGAGTCAATTATGTAAACCTTTCAGGTACTGCCACTAATGTCACCGGTGTTCAATGGACAACGAGTGGATCAGGAACTTTTTTAAATGCTAATGCACTTAATACTCTTTATTATCCATCACAAAGTGATAGCATATCCGGCTCTGTTGTACTGACTCTTTCATCAACAGGTAATGTCGGTTGTAATACAGCAAATGACTTTATGATTGTTACATTTACACATCCACCGCAAGTAGATGCAGGCAATGACATTACTATATGCGAAAGTAATCTCACTGTACCACTTGCAGGATATGTATGGGGAGGAACTTCGACCGGAATATGGACATCTTCCAGTGGTACAGGAACCTTTGTGCCTTCTTCGACTGTTCTCAATGCATCTTATATTTGTAGTTCCGTTGACTCTGTTTTCGGCAGCGTAACGTTAAAACTCACAAGCACCAATAATGCAGGATGTGCAGCAGATGATGATTCCATCACTGTTACTATAGACCGTGTCCCCACAGCTGATGCAGGTCCAGACCAATTGATATGTATCGGAAGCAGTTCTGTAAATCTGTCAGGTTCATATACCAATGCTGCGAATGGCAGATGGACTACAAGTGGTAGTGGAACATTTTTCCCAAGTGATTCTGTTATGAACCCCAGCTATTATCTTTCATCTTCAGATAGTAGTGCCGGAACAATTATCATTACTCTTACTACTGAAGGTTCAGTTGTTTGTAATCCTGTTTCTGATATAATGCTCCTTCATTTATCATATCCTTCTTTAGTTAATGCAGGTTCTGATATTACTGTATGCGAAAACAATATGAATGTATCTCTTAACGGTAGTGTAACAGGCGGTTCTGGTACAGGTGTATGGACTACTACTTCCGGAGGAATATTTACCCCCGACAGTGCGGCGCTGAATGCTACATATATCCCAAGTCAGGCAGATTCCACGCTCGGAACAGCATCGCTGGTTCTGACTTCCACCAATAACGGAAGTTGCGGAGCAGTTAATGATACGGTAATTATCACTATTGACCGTGTTCCAACGGCAAATGCAGGACCCGACCAATTGATTTGTACTAGTGTCAATTCTGTAAACCTGTCGGGATCTTATACCAATGCTACAAACGGAATATGGACTACCAGTGGTACCGGTACTTTTGTACCAAATGATACTGCTATGAACGCCAGTTATTACTTATCTTCTTCCGATAGTATTGCAGGAACTGTTACAATTACTCTCACCACTGAAGGTTCAGCGACATGTGCTGCTGCTTCCGATGCTATGAATATTAACCTCACCAACCCGATAACTCAAAGCTTCTCATTTACAACCCCTTGCTTAAATATTCCTGTTCAATTCACAGACGAATCTGTTATAAATGCCGGTAGTATTATAGCTTGGCAATGGATTTTTGACAGCACTTTCACCGACTCAAATCAAAATCCTGCTTTTACATTTGATACAACGGGAAATCATACTGTTTCATTTACCATTACATCAAGTTTAGGTTGCTCTTATACACAACAGCAAAATATTTATGTAAATCCTCTTCCCACTCCAAATTTCACAGCTTCAACTCAGTGTTATCTTGATGACGTGTTATTTACTGATTCAAGTTCTGTTGTTAGTGGAAGTATAAATAACTGGTATTGGAATTTTGGCGACACTAGCTATTCATCGCTGCAAAATCCTACTCATTTATATACATCAGATGGTATTTACAATGTTAATTTAACAGTAACCAGCAATTCCGGCTGTTCAGCTAATATAACCATTCCAATTACTGTTTATCCTACTCCTGTTGCCGGATTTACATACTTGGGAACATGCTCTGATTTAAGTATGAACTTTACCGACACATCTGTAACTAATACTATTCCTATTACAAGTTGGCAATGGGATTATGGTGATTCAAATACCGGAACCGGACAAAACCCAACAAATCTTTATTCTGTTGCCGGCACATATCAGGTTCAGTTAATTGTTGGAATTTCTGCAAATTGTACCGATACAATTACTCAAAGTGTACCTGTAACAACTGCTTTGTCAGGTTATAGTTATAGTTACAATTGTACCGATTATCAGATTATTTTTACCGACACTTCTAATTCTGATGGTGCAACAATAAATACATGGAATTGGGACTTTGGTGATGGAAATACCAGCAATATTCAAAATTCAACCCATTTATATGCAGATACCGGCACTTACAACGTTGAACTTATTATTTCTACTCCATACTGTACTGATACTACTTCAAAGGATATTACAATTAGCACTCTTTTCGGCAATTTTACATACTTGTATAATTGTCAGACTTACAGTATTAATTTTACTGATATTTCAACTTACAGTGGTTACGCTCCAAATAACTGGTTATGGGATTTTGGCGACGGCAATAATGCTATTACTCAAAATCCTCAATACCAATATGCCGACACTGGTATATATCATGTACAATTAATTGCACAAACTTCTGCCAATTGTATTGACACTATCGAAAAGGATGTTTCCATTTTCAATGTAAAAGCAAGCTTTGCTTCTCTTAATGCTTGTTTATACGATAGTGTTAGTTTTACCGATTTAACCTCTTATACTCACGGGCAAATTTCATCATGGAACTGGGATTTTGGCGATACTTATACTTCAATTCAACAAAATCCTTATCATTTATTTAATGCAAATGGCAACTATCAGGTTTCTTTAGTTATTCAAACACAGGAAGGTTGTATTGATTCAGTATCAAATCTGATAACTATATATCCAGTTCCTTTTGCCTCATATACAATTAATACTGATTTTTATCTAACTGAAACTTCGATTTCATTTGTTGATGCTTCAACCGGAGGTTCATCATGGAATTGGAATTTTGGTGATAATCTTGGTACTTCAACCAATCAAAGTCCTACCTATGCATACATGTATCCAGGCAACTATATTGTTAGTGATATAGTTAGAAATGAGTACGGTTGCACCGATACGGCTATTCAGACAATCTCAATAATTAAAAACGAAATATATGGACCTGTTCTGCCAACCGGATTTACACCAAATAATGACGGTGAAAATGACACCTTATTTGTGCGAGGAGGGCCTTTCAAGGAACTTCTGTTCCGGGTATATAACGAATGGGGTCAAGTGATTTTTGAAACTGAAGATCCTGATATAGGCTGGGACGGAACCCGTAAAGGAGTTCAACAACCTATGGGAGTTTATGTTTATACTGTAAAAGCAACCACAATTGCAGACAAACAATACAGCATTTCAGGAGAAATAACACTTATCAGATAACTTAAAAAAACCAGAAATATGAAAAATATATATAAATATCAAGCAATTTTGGTGATCATAATGATTTGTGGATATTCTTCTGCACAGGATATACACTTTTCACAATTTGATGCTTCACCAATAATTATCAATCCTTCTTATACAGGAATGTACACTGAATCTGATTTCAGGGCAACAAATCAGTACCGCAGTCAATGGGATGCTTTAGCCAGAAAATCATATCTGAGTTCAATTTTGACTTATGATATGCCATTTCAGGAAAAATGGGGTTTGGGAGCATATATTATCAATGACAATAGTGCAAGGGTTTACAATTCATTCAGTTTTGTTTTATCCGGTGCTCATGACATCATTATTGACGATCAGGAAAGACACAAGCTGTCAGTTGGTATCCAACTCGGTGTAATTTATAAAAGTACCAGACTTGAGGATTTTTTGTTTGATAATCAATATTCATCAGGCAGATTTAATGAAGATTTGCCAACTGGTGAAGTTTTTGAAAAAAATGCACGGTTGATGCCGGAAACCAATATTGGGGTTTCCTATCAAAATGTTGAAAACTCAAAAATGTTCAATCCTTATGGTGGCATATCTGTATTTCATATTCTTAATCCGAAAGAAAATTTAACTGCTGCAGATGATTCCCGATTACCATTAAAGTTTGTTTTACATGGAGGAAGTAAAATTTCTATAAATGATAAAATTACATTGGACCCGAAATTTCTGTTAATGAAACAGCGAAATGCTTATGAAATTGTAATTGGAGCAGGTTCTGTTTTTCAAATAAAAGACACCGATTTTAACATTTTGGGTGGAATAAATTACCGGTGGAATGATGCAGTGATCACTACTGTTGGGCTTTACTATAAAAATTTCATATACAGGGTAAGTTATGATTTTAATGTTTCCAAATTGCGTGAATTCAGCAGTTATAAAGGTGGATTGGAATTTTCACTTGTTTTTCTTAAGCTGACAAGATCAAGCCAAAGGTTGTTGTAATTGAAAATGACTATTAAATACAAAGGTATATTATTGACTTCTAAGGATTTTTGATTATATACGTTGATGAATTTCTCTATAATCCTACTATCCTTGTCCAAATTGTGAAACAAGTCTGGTTATTAGATGAATTATTAATTACATACATTTCAAATATAAAATGAAACCATTTCATGCAAATAAACTAAAATAACCAACTATTTGATTTGTCTTTGCAGAAAGAAAATAAAATTGAAAATTAAAACCTTAATGAGATATTGGAAGAATAATCCAGTTGAAAAGAGACCTCTCCTTTTTCGTTCCACCATTTCCAAATACCATCCCTTTTGCCGTTGATATATTTACCTTCGGTCTTTTTCTGTCCTGTTTTAAAATAACTAAGGTATTTCCCGTCTTTTGTTCCATTCTTCAGAGTTTCCTGAAACTTCTTATTTCCGTTTTCATAAAACATTTCAACCTGACCAGAATATGGCTTATCCTGATTTTTTAATATAACTTTTCCATCAACACGATCAACACTTGCTAAATCAACGGAAGTTTCACCACAAGAAAATAAAAGAAGGATAAAAACCGGTAAAGAAAAAAGCAATTTTTTCATATTATTGGTTTTAAGATTTTGGGCAATCAAATATAAATATTTTTTTTATAACAAAACAAAAATTAAAAAAAAAATTATTAACCGGAATTAAAATCTGTTCAGATATCCGAAATGAATTTTGGCTGCCTGAAAATCAAATGAGTTATCAAACTGTTTTCCAATAGCATAAATGATAGTAAATATACCGGCATTGGTATCAAAATCAAGTCCAATTCCAATGCCAAGCGGATTATCCCTTGTGTACTGATTTAACCTTTCTTCATAAAATCCATAGTCAAGAAATGCAAAAAGACAACTATTCTGCTCAAAAATGAACCTGGGTTCTACTGAAAAAACAGAATAAGCAGATGCAAACAATGACTTTTCATCAAAACCTCTTAAAAATTTAAGCCCACCTATCTGAAACAATTCATTTTTAAACAAATGGTCATTTTGAATATAACCGGTATTGTTTTCAACTTTACAAATTAAATTCCCTATTATAGGAATGAATATTTTTCCTATAAATCTTGATTCCAATTGGTTGGATTTTAAATCTATACCTTCGTAAAGCGATGAATTGATATTTGGATTAACTGAAATATTTTTAATACCCGAAGCCAATTCCATCAAAATTGAATATCCTTTTCGGGGATTGAACCTGTAATCAAAATTCTCAAGATATAATGTCAATCCGTATAAATTTGTTGAGC
>JBDRPR010000549.1:0-7178 GCA_043826845.1 Bacteroidota bacterium | reverse complement strand
TTAAATATTTAGAATTATGAAAACAAAATTATTTTTAACGATTACTTTAGTTTTTTTACTTAGTGCTTATAGTGGCTTTTCACAAACCACAAGTTTTTTAAAATTGACATTTGATGTCAAAGATACTTCGAAAAATCTAATAAGTAACCCAAATATCACTGTATATGAAGCTGACAAAGAAATTAGCAAGTCTAATATAAATCCGTTTTCAATTAAACTTGAATTTAATAAAGAATTTACAATAGAAGTTTCAGCACCATCTTTAGAAACGAAAACATTTTTGATTAATACAAATGTGCCGGAAATAGATTTTATATACAAGTATAAATTCCATGTTATTTTAGATAACATATCGACAAGAGAAAAACCTGTTGCGAAAATCTTTTTAAAAGAAAATGCTAAAGATTTTAGTTATATTCTTCTTAAGTAAACTGTCTCGGGGTAAGACCACGAGGCATTAATAGGAAATTAAATATTTTACCAGAGACTAACCCACTGCTTTTTTCAATATTTATTACTCTACAATCAATTTTGCTTTAAACAGTTTTTCTCCTCTTGCTTCAATAAAATACATCCCAGGGGAAAGATTCCCCTTGTTAATGATTAATTGAGTATCATCTATATTCTTATAAATCCTTATAATTTTTCCTGAAATATCAGTAATAATAATTTTTTCAATACCGATTACATTTTCAAAATAAATTGTCGATGAGACTGTCATTGGATTCGGATAAATTTCAATTTTCTCTTTAGAATTTAATAGATTTATTATATAAGACAGGTCCGGATTCACAAAATTACTATATGAAAAATCATAAGGCCCTCCGGTTGCTTTAATTGAACTTGTAGGAACACAGGGAGTATTTGTATTTATTCTGACTAAATATTTCAGTCCGCCATTTGAAGGAGGAATATCAGTATATGAATGTAATGTTTTTGGTAAAGAATCCAGTGTAATCCAGCCGGATGCAGGGAGATATCTCATGATATAAAAAGTATAATATGGAAATCCTTCATAATCGTCCCATATTAAATTATATGTTGTTCCAGTACCTTGATTTATTGTTAAATGTAAAGTTTTATGATAATCACTTAATGAAGATTCGTTACCACACATATCTACAGAAGAAATTTTATATCTGAATGACCTGACAAATGGATTCGCTGCAAAATCCAGATATTCGCTCATATCATCATAATCTACTGATCCCACATGAAGATATTGATCAGGAATAGATGTTTCCCTGTAAATTTTATAATAATCAACTCCTGAGGCAGATATTTTTTCCCAAACAACAAGATTTCTGCTTAGCATGGTGTCAACTGTTACCACACAAATTGGTTGTATGGGTAATTGAATTGATGGAATTTCTATATTCTGAACAGTAATGCATCCTCCAAAATCACTAACAGTTACATAATAAACTCCCGGAGAAACATTTTGCAGATCTTCATTAGTTGTAGCATCAGACCATTCAAAAGCATATGGCAATGTCCCTCCTGCAACAGAGATATATGCAAATCCACTACCTCCACATGGTGCAGAGATAAGAGAATCAATCGTAATTGTAGGACCTCCACTATTTGATAACCCAATTATATCATTTGTGAAACAACCGTTGGCATCAGTAATTGTTATCAGATAATTACCGGCTGTTAAACCTGTTATATCAGATGTATTTGCTCCATTTGACCATTCAAAAGCATAAGGAGACAGACCTCCTGATGGGATCAGGCTTATAGATCCATCAGATTGACTACAGGTCGGATTGATAATTGATGATGTAAAAACAAGTTCTGCACCTTCATCAACAATAAAAGTTTCCATTTTCATACAATTATTAAAATCAGTAACAATTACATCATAAGCTCCCGCAACAAGATTTGTTAAATCTTCAGTATTGGCTCCTGTTGACCATGATATTGAAAAAGGAGCAGTTCCTCCCGAAAGATTCATATCAATAGCTCCGGAATTATCTCCAAAACAAACAGCATCAGTAATATTTGCAGATAATGTAAATCCTCCGCTGTTGCTGATACTGAAATATTCGGTCATCATACATCCATTGCCATCAATAACAATAAGAGAATAATATCCTGCAGGAATATTTGTTACAGGATTAAGTGAGGTCATATTACTCCAGAGATATGAATAAGGAGGAATTCCACCACCTACAATAGCTGTTGCCGACCCATCGGATTGATTGCACGCAGCATTAGTAGTATTTATATATACTTGTAATTGATTTGCCTGACCAACTGAAATATTATTTATAAATTCTGAGCAGCCATTCGCATCAATAACAGAGACAGAATAATTTCCGGCAATCAATCCTGAATTATTTGGGGTTGTCGCACCATTTGACCATATATAATTATATGGCAAGGTTCCTCCTATTGCATAAATATTTATTTCACCTGTATTCATTCCATAGCAATTATTATCAATTATACCGGTTATAAAAATATTTAACTCTGAAGGTTCCGAAATAGTTATAGATTCGCTGGCATAACATCCGTTATCATCAGTAATCGTAACATAGTGATAACCAGCGCACAAAGAACTTGCAACAGAATCATTAACGCTTCCGGCTGAAGCAGACCAAAAATAACTATATGGTGCAGTTCCGCCAATACCAAATACAACAGCAGAACCAGTACATGAACTGTAACATATTGCATCAATAACTGTATCAACTCCGATGTAGGGATTTGGTACAACAGAAACAATCACCTGATCATTATTCTCACATCCGTTACCACTATTTTCTGTCCATGTAAATATATATGCCCCATAACCTCCTGAAATATTAACAGCTGTAACCGGATTGTGAATGTCAATTATATCCACTCCTGATGATGAACACGTCCATGTGCCGAGTCCAATATCGGGTAATGCTTGTAAATTAAAATTAGTATCGCAAACAGAAAAATCCGTTCCTGCATTAGTAATCGGAATTGCGCAGCAATTAAGAGTTCCCTGAGGCATAACCTCAAAATTAACCTGATAAATAGAAGAACAACCATTTTCAACAACTGATAAACTGAGAGGATAAGTTCCTGCAATATTCCAGACAGTATTAAAAGGCCCAATTCCGGATCCAACCGACGGTGTTCCTGATGGGAATGACCAGTTGTATGTAGCACCTGGTCCTGCATTACCAATATAAGTAATCAGTGTTGTATCATTTTCACAAATAGGAGTAGTAGTAAAAGTTGATGTGGGGATAGGATATACGGTGACAGTAATACTGTCGGAATCAGTACAATTATTATTATCGGTTAATGTAACATAATAGGTTGTTGTAGAAGCAGGGGATACTATTTGTGAGTTTCCGATACCCACTCCGTTATTCCATGTAAAATTTGTACCGCCACCTGCTGAAATTAATACAGAATCTTCGTTACAAATAGTTGTATCATTAGAAATTGTTATGACAGGATAAACAGGAGGATCAACAGTGAATGTAGCTATAGTACAATCTCCTGAAATATTGGTAAAGACTGCCTGATAATCACCGGGAGAGTATCCGTTTGCAGTAACATTCAATGTAGTTCCTGTCTGTCCGACGATTGCAACTCCCTGATAATACCATTGAACAGTTCCTGTATCTGGTAACATAACAGTCAGCACAAGGTCATTTGTACAAAATCCTCCGGTTTGGCTTATATGAAGTCCGAATGCAGAGGATTGATTTAAAATAAAATTATCATAATAAAAATATGGATAGCAAGGCCCGTAAGTATAACTGGGAGGTAAAGTACAGGGTGCACCGAAAATAATTGCTTCCACGTTGGCTGTGGGTGTAAAAGATATTGAAATAGTCCCCCATGAGTCAACAGGTGTGTAAGTGGCAGTTCCCATAACATACCAGGGAGAGGGCGGACATTCAACTCCTGCGAAAGGTAAACTACTGCAATTTGCTGCTCCGTATATCACAATATCAATCGGGGTATAATTGATAACCCCACCATTACAGACTTCACCATATCCATCTATAGGTGTTGAGACAATGCTCATTTGAATAGTATAAGGTGTTCCGGCTAATAAAGGACTTGGCAAACAATATCCAATATATTCCTGCCATGTTGGTGCAAAAATTTCACCGACAATACCGTTACCATCAGGAAAAGGTACAAGACCTGCAGAAGTTGCAGCATTAAAAACAACACCACAAGTATTTAAATAGTCAGGGGTTGCAGTTGATGCCTGAGTCCAACCTTGCGTACAGTTCATTTGACTGAATGAAATAGGGCAACATATTGTATCTTCAAAAGACGGATTTGGAATCAGTGATGGTACTGTAACTGGTACATTAATACAAAAACAATCAACCGTATCGTTCATGTCAACTAATCCGTCACTGTCATCATCAATTCCATTATCACAAATTTCTTGTGAATAAATAAATTGAGTGAAAAAGCTTAGTAAGAGGATAATAAAAATGTTTTTATTCATGATAGTAATTATTAGTGATTAAAATTAAAATAAGGACATTAATTGGCTGAATATAAAAATGATTGATTTTCACATATTTATTTTGGTTTGATAATATTCATTTTAAATCGAATGAAATTTTGTTTATCCACCTTAAAAGATAAAGATTGCCTCTAAAACACTAAAAAATACAAATAAATCAGACTCAATGGGAAAAAGAAATTATTTATTATTACGACGGTCACTTACAACCGGCTTTTTCTCTGTGACATTTACTGCTTTATTCAGATTTTTTTTATCAGAAATTATTTTCTCGCGGTTGTTGCTGACAGCTTTTTTTTCCGGTTGTACTTTTACATCTCCCGATTTTACATTTACATCTTTCTTGTCTGATTCAACAGTAGTTGTATTTTTTGTATTACTGTTTATTTTGTTTTTTTCATTTTGTGCCTGCAAAACGCCAAAAAAACAAAGGCAAAAAGTAATCAATAATAAATGTTTCATTATAAAATAATTTAATGATTAATTACCAGGTCTGACTTCAATTCTTAGACTTCCCTGCGTTACAGTTGTGTTATTTCCTCCAACTGAAGCATCACCATTTCCACCAAAGCGACCGGCATAAGCAGCAAAAGTGTATGACCCTGCTGATGGCACTACATAATGACCGCTAACTGCCCAATTAGCAAAAGGCTGCCATGCTACATCATAGTCAACTGATACTTTTGTGTAACCTCCGTTTGGAAGATCAGCCCCATTTACTCTTATGGCACATTCAACATTGGCATAATTTATTCCGGATGCCATTACTCCACCATGAGCATGCAGATAAACAACATCTCCTGCATTCAGTGTCATTGTTCTTGTCATTCCAGGGATTACAGACATTGAACCATTTGGTGCCGTCATGCTTGCATTACTATAGTCGTAGGTTATGCCACCAGTATAATTAGATGTTGTAACCACTTCTGTCCATGTTTGAGAAGCATTATTATTTGTTTTTCTGAAAAACAACTTCTGATCAAAAAAACTACCCGCAAACTGTAAAGCATAATTATTGGAAGAGCTTGAATGGCGAATGTCCAATAAATGCCACCAGTTGGTAGCCCCAGTGGGCCAACTTCCTGCCGGAGTTGGAGAAGAAGTCTCATAAAAACCACTACGGATATTAACTCCTGAAATACCAGCATCGTCACGGGTTTCAGTGCGGGTACCACTATTCCCCCAATAGGCAACTCCCGATGCTTTTATATTGCCGGTAACATCAAGCATTTCAGTTGGACTTGTGAGTCCAATTCCGATGTTATTCATAAAATAGCCGCTGCCATTTGAATGTAATAATGCCCTGGCTGTTCCCTGACTTAAAAGTTGAAAAGCAGCATCAGTTCCATTGTTTGAATTATGTTCTACTGTTAATGTAGGCTGTGCACTTGAACTTAGCGAAATGTGAAGACCTGCGGTGGGAGCTGTAGTTCCAATTCCAATATTTCCTGAATTGAGTAATCTCATTCTTTCGGTATTATTTGTCTTCAAAGCCAAAGACATGTTATCGGTAGTCCCCAGAAAATTGGTACTTATATCTGTTCCGGCATTTCCAGTAAGTTGCCAGCCTGCAGCCGAAATTGGAAGTGTAACTGTATTTCCGTTAGAGATTGATATATCATTACCATTAATTGTTAATGTTTGGGTGTCTGTATTGTCTAAGTAATTACCAAGATATACTGAGTTACCATCTTCAATGTATAATGTATCGTTTGAAAAAGTAATAAGCTGGTCATCACTTACTGTTCCACCTGTTGCAATTTCAACCCAGGCGATTCCGTCAAAATACCAAAAGGTTTTTGTGTCTGTATCATAAACAAGAAGGCTTTGATCAGTAATCCCGGAAGTAATAATCGCAGTACGTTCAACTGTTCTCATCCTTGGAATTAGTACGCCTTTATTCATGTTTTGTGAATAAACTTCAAAAAGAGCATTGGTACTAAGCGGAGTGTATGTGCTGTCATCAGTAACTACTGTATATTGTGAAAATCCATATAAAACACTTAATAACAGACAAAAAATTAAAATTATTTTTTTCATAACTATAAGTTTTTATTATTTTTTTAAAGTTACAATTCCATTATAAACTTCATTTTTCCCATTTAATTCTATTATATAAACATAAGAATAGAAAGGTAAATCATTTCCATTCCATTTTCCGTCCCATTGAACAGATTCATTTTTATATCCCGTCCCTGGTCCACTATACTGGAATACTATGTCTCCCCATCGGTTGTATATTTCAATAAATACACTTTCGTAGGTTTCAATATTTAATATGTTCCAAGTATCATTATATCCATCGCTGTTTGGAGTTATTACAGTGGGAATGAGCAAAGGTATTTCAATATCGAAAGTATCGATGGCAGTACATCCATAAAAATCTGTTACGGATAAAATGTAAATCCCTGTATATAAATTCTCTATGCTTTGTGTATTATGTCCGCTTGACCATGTATATGTATATGGAGGATATCCACCCTCAGAATTTGTATTTACATAACCAAAATGGTTTTGACTTACTCCGGCATTCCCCACAATTACAATTGCTGTAGGATCTATTAATGTATAGGCTCCGGTTTTCAGACAACCATTGTCATCTGTTAAGGTCAAGGTATAATTTCCTGAAGAAATATTGGCAAGAATTGAATTATTATCGCCATTATTCCAGCTATATGAATAGGGAGAAGTACCTCCA
>JBDRPR010000548.1:0-4392 GCA_043826845.1 Bacteroidota bacterium | reverse complement strand
TGTAATTGAATCAAGTTGGAAGTACGGTGTTGGAATTGGAGATGTAAAAAATGAACTTATTGATCAATACTTGAAAAATAATAATTTTAATTTAGCAGAGCAGAAATTGAACGCTCACAATCAATATCTGGAAACTACTATAGGTTTGGGAATTACAGGGGTTGCGATTTTGATAATAGTTTTATTTATTCCATTTTTCCGGAAAAAAAATTATATATTGTATTCTTTTCTAATTCTGATAATTGTTAATTTTTTGTTCGAGTCTATGCTTAATACTCAGGCGGGTGTTACTTTTTTTGCATTTTTTTATGCTCTGTTGATCAGGTCTGATGATCGTGCTGATTTAGTTTCCTCGAAAACTCAATTATAAAAGTGATTATGAAATAAATTAAAAATGCAAGAATGCTAAATATCACAAAGTTCAGTACGATTGATGCTCCCGGATTTTTATTTACAGGTGTGGAACTTGTGATTTTTATCACCGGATTGCCAAGGTTTTCTGAATATTTTAGCTTTAATTCATACATATCTATGAGTTCCTTGTGAGAACCGCTGGATATATAAACATTCTTATCAAAATAATTTATTTTTTGCAGACTGTCCAATTCTGCTATCTCTTCATCAATTTTAGCTATTATCTCAGTTGAATTTTTCCTCTTGATATTATAAATATTGCTAACAAATTCAATCTTGTTCAGATAGTTGACTATTTTCTCAGATATCGTGTCGATATACAGACTGTCATAAATACTTAAATTGACTTTCAATGAATTAAAACCTTCGATATTGTTATTTTTATCAAGAGAGACGATTACCTGTTCATCAGATATTACTTCTGAGTTGATTGATTTTATCTTTTTGCTCACTGTTTCGTCCAGATCAAGAATTTTTGAAAATCTTTGATAATCCTTATTTAAAATAATGATATTCAGGTTATTGATATATTGGCTTAAATTATAGTTTGTAATCATGTTTGAATTGAGTACAAGTTCGGATGAATAATAATTTTTAGAATAAACGATTCTCAAAACTCCTATTAAATAGCAAATAACCAGTAAGATAATAAAAAGAATAAATCTTTTTTTGAATAATCTCAACAAGGATGCTATAATTTCGACAATATCAAATTCTTTACTTTTCATATATCGCGTAATTTTACACCTGTAAAAATAGGCAGAATAATTTATTTAAAATCACTGATGTTCAATAAAAATAATGAAACATATACAATGTTTTAATTCCCAATTTTAATTATTTGTTTTACAATAATGTATCATTTACGATGATAAGCCTGTAGGGCATAAAGTATTGTAAAAGAAAAGCAACCCGCTATATAAAAGAACCCCGCAGATGCTCAATAAATACTAACGTATAGGTTTGTGGAATGTAATTTAACCGGACATCAGCGATTTAACATAATGAATTTTTTATTTGGATTGGATTTAAAATTTTAAAAATCGTATAGGTTTGTCTTATTGATAACAAAACATTATTTTTATCGCTTTAATTTTCATAACTATGAGCGACGACAAAAAAATAATTTTTTCAATGGTCAATGTAGGGAAAAAAGTACCTCCCCAAAGACAAATTTTAAAAGACATTTATCTTTCCTTTTATTATGGTGCAAAAATTGGAATTATAGGACTCAATGGTTCAGGAAAATCCACATTATTGAACATTATTGCCGGAATTGACACTTCTATTCAAGGGGAAGTAATTTATTCACCTGGTTATAAGATTGGTCTTCTGGAGCAGGAACCAAAGCTTGACAACAGTAAAACTGTAAGACAGATTATTGAAGAAGGTGTTCATGAAGTGGTAGCACTTTTAAAAGAATATGAAGAAGTGAATCTTAAATTTTCTGAACCTATGAGTGATGATGCAATGAATAAGTTGATCCTAAGGCAGGGGGAGCTTACCGAACTTCTTGATCACAACAATGCATGGGAGCTTGACAGTAAACTTGAAAGGGCTATGGATGCACTTCGTTGTCCTGAACAGGATGAATTGGTTGAACATCTTTCGGGTGGAGAAAGGCGTAGGCTGGCTTTATGTCGTTTATTGCTTTCCGAACCTGATATATTGTTGCTCGATGAACCGACCAATCATCTGGATGCAGAATCTGTACAATGGCTTGAACAACATCTTCAGCAATATAAAGGAACTGTTATTGCAGTTACCCATGACAGGTATTTTCTCGATAATGTTGCAGGCTGGATTCTGGAACTTGACAGGGGAGAAGGAATCCCATGGAAAGGGAACTATTCATCATGGCTTGAGCAGAAGATGCAACGAATGGCACAAGAAGAAAAAACCGCATCTAAGCGTCAGAAAACTCTTGAACGAGAGTTAGAATGGGTAAGAATGTCACCAAAAGCACGGCATGCAAAATCCAAAGCTCGTTTGTCAGCATATGATAATTTAATGAATGCTGATGTTAAACAGAAAGAAGAAAGACTTGAAATATATATTCCAAACGGTCCTAGGTTAGGAAGCAATGTTATTATTGCAAATGGTATCAGTAAACATTTTGGCGAAAAAAATCTTTTTGAAAAATTAAATTTCTCATTACCTCAGGCTGGGATAGTGGGCATCATTGGCCCTAATGGCGCAGGAAAAACAACTTTATTCAGAATGATTATGGGTAAAGAAACTGCAGATTCCGGCTCTTTTGAAATAGGCGAAACTGTTAAAATTGGTTATATTGACCAGACACATGCAGAAATTGATCCTGCAAAATCGGTATATGAAGTTATTTCAGGGGGGAATGAAATAATACATATTGGTGGTCGCACTATGAATTCGCGTGCATATGTTTCAAGATTTAATTTCGGAGGATCTGATCAGGAAAAAAAATGTGCGGTGCTTTCAGGAGGTGAAAAAAACAGGCTACATCTTGCACTTACATTAAAATCTGAAGCTAACGTTCTCTTACTTGATGAACCAACCAATGATATTGATGTAAATACTCTGAGAGCTCTTGAGGATGGTCTTGAAAGTTTTGCCGGTTGTGCAGTTATTATTACTCACGACCGCTGGTTTCTTGACAGGGTGGCAACACATATTTTAGCGTTCGAAGGCGATTCTCAGGTATATTTCTTTGAAGGTTCCTATTCGGAATATGAGGAAAATAAAAAGAAACGACTGGGCGATGTGGCTCCTAAACGAATCAAGTATAAAAAATTGATTTGAGAAATCACTCTGTTACCGTTCATTGCACTCGTCTGGAAACGAGCGCCAACAAAAAAGCGGGGCTGGAGTCTGTAGTCTGCCATCGTGACCTCCAAACCTACTGTGAGGCAATGCCTCCCCTTTTCCCAGGGGAGGTTTGGAGGGGTCACGATACAACCCGAAACTTTTTCATTTTCTGCTTACCGCTTTCAAAATTAAAGATTTTTTATTTCTAATTCTCTGTTATGTAGCTGTATATTTTATTCCGACGTAGTCAGCTTACGCACATGCATGAACACAAGACTACGCTGAACTGGGAGACGAGACAAAATCGCGAAAGTTTTTCCTGTTAACAATGAAAGTTTCTGAAGTATAATTTTTAGTAAATGTTGTTGAAAATTTAACTTTTCTTTTTTCATTAAGTTTAAACTCGTATGCAGTAATTTTACCGTCAATTTCTTCTATATAATCAATTTCCTGTTGCTGAGTAGTTCTCCAAAAATATGATTTGGCATAACTGTTTTGGTAGCTTAAGTATTTTAGACGTTCACTCATTAAAAAATTCTCCCATAATGCTCCTTTATCCTGCCTTGCCTGAAACAATTGAAACTGACCAATAACACCATTTCTTATTCCATTATCAAAAAAGTATATCTTTTTACCTGATTTTATTTCATTTCTTAAATTCCGGCTAAATGAAGTCAATTTGAATATCACAAATGCTTTTTCCAGTATTGAGATATAACGTTCAACAGTTTTTGGATCAAGATTTATTATTTCACCCAATTCTCTATAAGAAACCTCGTTACCAATCTGATAAGATATTGCCTGAAGTAATTTTTGTATTTCTTCAGGTTTTTTAAGATTGCCAAACATAAGCACATCTTTATACAAATAACTATCTGTAAGTTCATTTATAACTTTTACAGGGTCTTTTCTATTGTTTAGCACATCTGGATATAAACCAAAAACCAGCCTGTTTTCAATATCTTGTTCCGACTCAAGATAACCAATATGATTTTGCCATTCTTCCCATGAAACCGGCCACAAATTAAATGACCATTTTCTACCGGTTAAAGGTTCATTTGTATTCTGACTAAGTTCAAATGAAGAAGATCCGCTTAATATTAACTGTATATCACTAAACTGATCAACAATTAATTTGGAAGTAATACCTGTATCTTTAATTCGTTGAGCTTCATCTATAAAAACAATTTTATT
>JBDRPR010000547.1:0-14031 GCA_043826845.1 Bacteroidota bacterium | reverse complement strand
ATTCAACAGAACTTGACAGTCTTATTACGCTTACTGAAAAAGGAAAGAACGATTCCGTAAAAGTCGAAAATTATATAAGAATTTCTGAAATTTACCTTTATACAGATCAGGAAAAATCACTTGAATATGCCACTCGTGCACAAAAACTCAGCAAACTGACAAATTATAAGAGAGGTCAGGCAGAAAGCTACTATCTGCTTGGAATAATAAATGAATATGCAAGTAAATATGAAGATGCAAAAACAATGTTTAGGAATGCAAAAACAATTTATGAGAACCTGAAAGATACTTTTAAAATTGCTGATTCAGAAAAACATATAGGAATAAATTTTGAAAGTCAGGGAGATTTCAATAATGCTCTGACTAATTACATGAGTGCCTTGAAAAAAATGGAGGACATACAGGACATGACAGGTATTGCATCATGCAAAAATGGCATCGCTGTAATATACATGAATACTGGGAGTTACGATGAGGCACTTAAATTTTATAAAGATAATCTGGTTGTTCTAAAAAAAATAAATTATGATTATGGTATTGCAATAACATACAATAATATGGGAATGTCATATGAAGAGCAGATAGAATCAAAAGATACTATAAACATATATTATCTTGACTCTGCTCTGACCTACTATACGATGGCAGGAAAAATTCATGAAAAAATAAATGATCCAAGCGGCTTAGGAAAATCTCACCTTAACATTGCAAATGTTTATTACAGATGTGAGAAGTATAATGATGCATTAAAGCATTACAATTTGAGCCTTGAAATCATGAAACAACTAGATGACAAAAAATACATGGCAAAAATATACATGAGCATGGGATCTGTTTACAGAAAAAATAACAGTCTTTTGAGTGCAGGAGATTATTACAACAAATCTCTGCTAATTTATGAAGAATTGAAAGATTCAATAGATATGAGAGATGTATATTTTAATATGGCAAATCTATATGAAGATCAAAAAGATTTTGAAAAAGCTTATTATAATTTTCGTAAGTTTAAAGAAATTGATGACAGCCTATTTACAAGGGAATCGAGCAAATTAATAGTTAGCCTTCAAGAACAATTCAATAAAGAGAAAAGGGAAGCTGAGATAAAAATTCTGAATCAGGACAAAGAAATACAAACCACAAAAATAAACCAGCAGCGTAATCTTATAATAATATTTGTTATTGTTTCGATTATCATTTTTGTATTTCTGGTGATGTTGTTCCGGCTGTTTAATCAGAAAAAGAAGGCTAATATCTTACTTGGAGAACAGAATGAAGAGATCAGGTCACAGAACGATGAAATTGCAGCTCAACGAGATGAAATAACAGTCCAAAAGGAACATATTGAAGAAATTCACGAAGAATTAACTTCCAGTATTCAGTATGCAAGACGAATACAAAGAGCCGTAATACCAAATGACACCTATCTTACTGATAATATGCCTGATAATTTTGTTCTTTTCAGGCCACATAGTGTTGTGAGTGGTGATTTTTACTGGGCAACAAGAATTAAAAATCTGGCTATATTCACTGCTGCCGATTGCACAGGTCATGGGGTTCCGGGTGCATTTATGAGTATGCTTGGCATATCCTTCCTAAACGAAATTGTACACAATGAAAATGTAACCAATGCCGCTAATATTCTGGATAAGCTTCGTAAAAAAGTAATCTTTGCTCTTGGGCAAAAAGGTATCAGCGGAGAACAAAAAGACGGTATGGATATTTCATTTTGTGTTTTGGATATGGATACAAATATACTGCAATGGGCGGGAGGAAACAATCCTCTGTATATAATTTCAGACCGGTTTATTGATATTCCTGAAGCAAAAATTGAAGAGATTGAAGATTCCACATTGAAATTATATGATTTAAAACCTGATAAAATGCCTATAGCCATTTATGAAAAAATGGATGATTTCACTAATATTGTAGTTCAACTCGAAAAAAGTGATCTTCTTTATATGTTTTCAGATGGTTTTGCAGATCAGTTCGGTGGTGAAAAAGGTAAAAAATTCATGTATAAACCATTTAAAAGGCTTCTGTTAGAGCATTCTGACAAGCCGATGGCTGAACAAAAAACAATACTGAATCAAGCCTTTGAGGCATGGATAGGTCATATTGGTCCCAATGGAAATCCCCATGAACAAATAGATGATGTAGTTGTGTTTGGAGTAAGAATATAAATTTTAATAATGACTTTTTCTTTGCGACTTACGCCTTTGCATGAAAAAACCTATTGTATTATTTTGAAACTAAAATTATAACAAATTTTAAGTGACATGCTATTTCGTTTTTTCTTTGTTTCTTTAATGCATACTTAAAAAATCTCACGCATTGTCGCTAAAATGCAATGGCTTATTATTGCGATTTCATATTTAATAAAAAATTAAGTAACTTACAAAAAAATAATTTATTCAAAATGAGGGAAAAAGTGGTTGTATTTGGCGCAACAGGATTTATTGCCAGTAATCTGATAAATATATTAATTGATAAATATGAGGTCGTTGCAGTATCAAGATCACTTGAAGGTGTTAAAAAAAAATTTCCTGAAAACGTTATTGGTTTTGAATGGGATTATAGAAATACTGAAACTATTGTCCCTGTTTTATATAATTCATTCGCAGTAATAAACCTCACTGGTGAAAATATATCAAATCGTCGGTGGACGACTAGGCAAAAAACTAAGATCCTAAGCAGTCGCGTTGATACAGCACGAATAATCATTAACGCATTAAACAAATGCGGTTCTCCACCAAAAGCTTATTTGCAGGGATCTGCAATAGGATATTATCGACATACCTGTATTGATAACAAAAATGAACAACCAGTTAAGGGGATGAGTTTTTTATCAAATGTTGTAAAATTATGGGAAAAAGAAACAATACTTCTGAGAAAAGATGTCCGGCTGATAATTATAAGGACAGGAGTGGTGATTGCGAAAAATGCAGGTATGCTTCAAAAATTCAGACTTCCGTTTAAGTTTGGATTTGGAGGCTATATAGGTAGCGGAAAACAATGGATTTCATGGATACATATTGAAGATGAAGTTAGAGCAATAAAATTTTTAATGGAAAAAAATAGTACTTCTGGTGTATACAACCTTGCAGCTCCTGAACCTCTCATAATGAAAGATTTTATAAAGATTTTTGCTGACGAATTAAAGAAAAAATCATGGTTTCATATTCCTTCATTCATAATGAGAATGCTTTATGGGCAAATGGCTGAAGAAATAATACTAAATGGCGTAAAAGTATTGCCAAAAAGATTGTTAAAAGAAGAATACCATTATATATTCAATGACTTCAGATCCGCTATGAAGAAAAATATGTTTTAATCAATTTAATCTGAAATTTCATCAAATGAATAATACTATACATGAATTGTTTCTGAATCTGTTACTTTTTCTTTAAACATTTGGACTTATTAATTTGTTTGAATGTTGTTTAAATAAATGACTAAATGAGAATATTCTTTATTATAATTGTGACCAATTATATATTTTCTTTCTTACTGTTTTCACAAACAGGAAAAATTGAGGGGCGTGTCTTTAATGAAGTTAATAATGAGCCTCTCCCCTTTTCCAGTATATTAATAAGTGGTACACAAACAGGTACAGTTTCAGATTTCGATGGTTTTTTTATAATCACAGGAGTTGATCCCGGGTTTATAACACTTACAGTATCCTCTCTTGGATTTGAATCAATTGTTACACAGGACATTCAAGTAACAAATAACAAAGCTGCAAATATTGAAATAGCATTAAAAGAAAAAACTCTCTCAATATCAGAAGTGCAAATAACTGCATCAAAGTTCAAAAAGACTGAAGAAAGTCCTGTTTCGTTGAGGACACTTAGTGCATCTGAAATTGAAAATAGCCCGGGGGCAAACCGCGATATTTCAAAAGTGATTCAGACACTTCCCGGAGTTGCTGCATTACCAGGTCCTAACAGAAATGATGTAATTGTCAGAGGAGGATCATCAAATGAAAGCCGATATTATCTCGATGACATTGAAATTCCATATATCAATCATTTCTCAACTAAAGGTGCTTCAGGTGGAACAAATGGAATACTGAATGCAGATTTTATAAGAGAGGTGGAATTTTATTCAGGAGCGTTCCCTTCCTCAAGAGGAAATGCATTGAGCGGTGTGTTTAATTTTAAGCAGATTGATGGGAACAGTGAAAAAATGAAATTCAGAGCAGGAATAGGAGCTTCTGAAACATCTTTTACAGTTGATGGTCCAATAGGTGACAAGACCAATTACATTTTTTCTGTAAGAAGGTCATACCTTCAGTTTTTGTTTAAAGTTATAGGGCTTCCCTTTTTACCCACATTCAATGATTATCAGTTAAAAATAAGAACTAAAATTAATGACAAAAGTGAAATTAAGCTGATCAGTATAGGAGCATTGGATCAATTTATTCTGGATACTGAAATTAAAAACCCAAGTGAAAATCAACAATACATTTTGAATTATCTTCCTGTCTATGGTCAGTGGAGTTATACAATAGGCGGTGTTTATAAACAATACAGGAAAAAGGGTTTTACTAACTGGATTATTAGCAGGAACATGCTCAATAATCGCATTTATAAATATTTTAATAATGATTATTCGAATGATTTTAACAGACAGTTTGATTATATATCTCAGGAAGTAGAAAACAAATTCCGATATGAAAACATTTTAAAAACAGGTGATTGGAATTTTTCATATGGATTAAGCGCAGAAAATGCAAAATACACAAATGAAACTTTTAGAAAAGTATATACTACTTTTGGACTTGATACAATAAATTACAATTCATCATTGAGTTTTTATAAATGGGGAGTTTTTGGTCAAACAGCTAAACGATTTTATGACAATCGTTTGTCATTTTCAGTTGGAATAAGAATGGATGGAAATTCATATTCTGAGTACATGACAAATATGTTAAGACAGATTTCACCAAGATTTTCGATGTCCTTTAATCTAACTAAAAAAGTCAGTTTGAATTTTAACTCAGGAATATATTATCAATTACCAGCATATACTGTTTTAGGATATAGGAACAATGAAAATGTTCTTATAAATAAGTTGAATGGTATCAAATATATTTCTTCTGATCATTTAGTTGCCGGAATTGAATATATGCCTGATAATAAGACTAAAATTGCCACTGAAGGCTTTACTAAATTATATAACGATTATCCGTTCTCACTAAATGATTCAATTAGTATTGCTCACAAAATGATAGATTTTGGAACTCTTGGTGATGAACCAGTAATTTCCATTTCCAAAGGCAGAGTATATGGTATAGAATTTCTAATTCAGTCATCAATAAAAAAAGACGTTAATTTTGTTTTATCATATACATACGCTGTAAGTGAGTTTAAAGATATTAATAATCATTATCGTCCGACAGGTTGGGATAACCGGCATATATTAATTACAACAGTTATAAAAAAATTCAAAAATAATTGGTTTGCAGGTATTAAATGGAGATATGCAGGTGGATTACCTTACACACCTTATGATCTGGATAAATCTGAATATATATCTGCATGGGATCTCAAAGGTCAGCCATATATGAACAACAGCAAGCTTAACAGTCTTAGATTTAAAGCCTTTCATCAGCTTGACATAAGAGTAGATAAAATTTTTTATATGAAAAAGGCATCCATTAAACTATATTTAGATATACAGAATTTTTATAACTTTAAATCTGAATCACAAGATAGAATTACTAATTTAGATGAAAATGGTATACCGGTTGTTGATAATGTTGATCCGAATAAGTATGTTTTAAGGACTATTCCCGACGAAGGCTCTGGAACAATTCTGCCAACAATAGGTGTTATTATAGATTTTTAATTTACTTTGATATATGAAATATATAATAGTAATAATAATGTTAATGACAAACTGGCTTGTATCAATTAATTCAGCACCTTATTCTGAAAAAAAGGATTCCGTTCAGATAATTTATACTAACCTTAACGGCAAAGGTTTAAATCTCACAATTGATTTTAATAAAGGAAAAAAACACAACCATGCATTAATTGCAATTTGGATTGAAGATATTTCAGGCCATTATGTTCAGACTCTCTATGTTTCAAAATCAATAGCAAAAGGATCCTTTGAGCATGCAATTAAAGGTAAGGGCAAATGGTTGCCAGGAGAAGTCAGGCGCCCTGCAGCACTTCCATACTGGTCTTTTAAAAGAGGAGTTCAGGAAAAAGACGGACTTTATATTCCGACTCCAAAAACAGCAATCCCTGATGCATATACAGGTGCAACTCCATTAAGTAATTTTATTCTGAGAACAAAAACAGATTTAAAACCTCCTGAAAAATTCAGGATACTGTTTGAGATAAATCAGGCATTCGATTATAATGAATACTGGACATCTACTTTATTTCCTAATGACAATGAATATCATACATCAGCTCAACCTTCGCTTATATATTCTGTTGAAATTGATTCAAAATTTCCTAAAGAACAGTATTTCCTGCATTTGATCGGGCATGGTAACTATTCCGGGAAAAACGGAAATCTATTTACAAACACAAGTACAATTTCATCAGCTTTACAAATTGTTAAAAATATTAGTGTAAAAATTGTTGAATAACAATTTATTTGAAATTAAATTTTTTTTATAATAGGTTTTAACAACCTTTATTCTTACTATTTATAGATAGATAATCAATTAAATATAAATTATGTGAAGAATATATAAGCAATAAAAATTGCAGCAATAATTCCTACAAAATCTGCTATCAATCCACATGTGATAGCATAGCGTGTTTTTTTAATTCCTACAGCTCCAAAATAAACGGCTATTACATAAAAAGTTGTATCAGTCGCTCCCTGAAAAACACAGGAAAGTCTTCCAATGAATGAATCAACTCCATGTGTAGTCATAGCTTCAATCATCATACCTCTTGCTCCACTCCCGCTTAAAGGCTTCATAAACGCAGTTGGAAGTGCATCAACAAAAGCTCCGTCAGTTCCTAGCCAGACAAAAAAGGCTCCGACTCCGTCAACCATATAATCAAGTGCGCCACTTGTCCTGAAAACGCCAATTCCAACCAGTATTGCAATAAGGTACGGAATTATTTTAATCGCTATTGTAAAACCCTCTTTAGCACCTTCAATAAACGATTCATAAACATTTACTTTCTTAATAACCGCAAGCAAAATAAATAAAATTATTAACCCGAATAAAATAAAATTTCCAGACAATGTTGACAGCATTTCAACTTTTTCCTGAGAAATAATACTGAAATACCAAATCATGGAAGCTATTAATAAGGTAAATCCACCCAGATATAATAGAACATATTTATTTAATAAATTGATTTTCTGCACAATTGAAACTGCAATAATTCCTGCTAAAGTCGAACAAAAAGTTGCAAGTAAAATCGGCAAAAAAACATCCGATGGAGAGGCAGCACCCAACTGAGCTCTATAAACCATAATACTTATTGGGATTAATGTCAGACCTGATGTATTCAAAACTAAAAACATAATCATGGAATTCGAAGCAGTATCCTTTTTGGTATTCATTTCCTGTAATTCATTCATAGCCTTAAGACCAATCGGAGTTGCGGCATTGTCAAGTCCAAGCAAATTTGAAGCAATATTCATAAGAATAGTGCCATTTACCGGATGATTTCTAGGTATTTCAGGGAATAATTTACTAAAAAAAGGGCTGACAATTTTTGCGAGTAATTTTACAACCCCCCCCTTCTCACCTACTTTCATTAACCCAAGCCATAAGGTCATAACACCTGTTAAACCCAAAGATAATTCAAAGCCGGTTTTTGCCATATCAAAAGTGCTGTTGACCATTGCAGGAAAAATTTCTGCATCCCCAAAAAACAATAGTTTAATAAGCGCCACAATAAATGCAATGACAAAAAATGCAATCCAAATGTAATTTAATACCATAAAAACAAAAATATCCGATTATTTTTTGTATATTTGAAAGTTCATAAAAACTAATTAACAAAACATTGTGAGTAAATGAAAAAAGTTATTCTTTCTGTAATATTGTTATTGCCACTTATTATTGTCGCACAAAAGGGCTCTGACTCATATATTGAATATTTTATTTCAGTAACATTTGATAAAATTGATGCCCCAGGTAAATTATATTTGATGTGGAAAGACGGCGATTCAAAAATTGATACTAATTTTGATGTAGGCATTACGAAAACCTCATTTGTCGGTGAAATAGTCTTTAAAAAAGCCAGAGTAAACCTGATTGAACAATGTCATTATAAACTGACAATTCATAATGATACTCTGATTAATGTAGATATAAAAACATTTGATGAACAAAATTCCAGACTTCTTATTGAGCAGGTAAAACTTCAATATGGAGAGCCATATATCAATTTCGACAAAAAAAATTCAATTTATACCTGGAAAAAAGTTATCCTGGATAATGGTTATATTGAATGTATTTTAAAGCAATCCAATAACGCCAAAAAAGCTAACCTTTTAATTGAGTTTAAGCAAAACTAATATTGTTTCTCGAAAATTTCACATACTGTTTTTATCAATCCAATCATTTAATTTATAATATTATATGCCAAATTTAAGAGGATCCAAAACTGAAAAAAATCTATTAAAGTCATTCGCTGGTGAATCACAGGCAAGAATGCGATATAATTATTTTGCAAAACAGGCAAAGAAAGAAGGGCTTGAACAAATTTCAGCTATATTTGAAGAAACTGCCATTAATGAAAAAGAACATGCTAAAAGATTTTTTAAGTTTCTGGAAGGTGGTATGGTTGAAATCACTGCCTGTTATCCTGCAGGCAAGATTGGAACAACCTTAGAAAACCTTAAAGCTTCTGCCGAAGGCGAAAATGAAGAATGGACTGAATTGTACCCTGAATTTGCTAAAATTGCAGAAGAAGAAGGATTTAAAGAAATAGCAACAACTTTCAAAGCAATAGCAAAAGTTGAAAAAGCTCATGAAGACAGATATATAAAACTATACAACAATTTGTCAACCGGAAAGGTTTTTGAAAGAGACGAAAAAGTAGTATGGAAATGCAGAAATTGTGGCTATCTTCATGAGGGGAAAAAAGCACTGAATAATTGTCCTGCTTGTCTGCATTCACAAGCTTATTTCGAAATCGAGGCTTTCAATTATTAATAATCTTTTAGGGATATAATACTCATATTGTGAATCAAATCACTTGTGATTTTTTAGTTATGCGGAATATTCTTTAATTAGCTCAATAAAAGCTTCCTCTCTTCTGGAAATATCAAAATTATTTATAATCCTTTCTCTTGCATTTATAGCAAGCTTTTTTCTCTCAATATCACTCAAGTTAAATATTTTACTGAATTCATTTTTAATCAGATTCAAATCATATTTCTTCAAAACAAATCCGGTATCTGAAATTATATACGGAATTGCACCGACATGAGAACCAACAGGAATACATTCGCACAACATACCTTCACATAATGAATTAGGGAATCCTTCAGTTAACGATAATTGAAGATAAAATTCATGCTCAGCCAATATTTCTTTAAAATCATCTGAATTTAAAAAACCATAAATTATTACATTTTCAGGTATTTCAATCAGACTACTTTTCAAATCATCAGACATGCCAATAATTGTAAAGCTACAGTTTGAAAATTTTCGGGCTAATTCGAAAATAACATCAACACCTTTTAGTTTAAACCTTTGCAAACTTGAAATCGGTGCCACTGTAACAAATGAATTAGTCCTTTTCTGTTTCAATGCAGACTTCCAGTATTTTGTATCAAATCCATTGTATATTACCCTATAAGATGTATTAATTTTCGGAAAAAAATGGAGATAGCCTTGCTTGGGAAATTTATCACTGTCAAAATAGATATTATTGCTTATAACAAGAGATTCATGCACAGGAATCAATTCAGTACATAGTTTATACGACCATTTAATAAATCTTTTAAGAAAAACTTTACGGTAGCTTCCATAATTAATGGATGGAAATGAAACACAATCAGTCCCTCCAAGAATAATAAATACAGGAGTTTTGAACCATTTTCCCATTAATGCAGGAAGATATGACCAATAGCCTCCAAACATAATGAAAACAGCTTTTGACTTTTTCAGATTTGCAAGAAGAAAGAAAAACTGCCTGATAAAAATAAATGGTAGCATAATTTTTTTTACCCAGTTGTGATGAGGAGTAACAACCTTATAATGTTTTTTCAAAAAATCAATGTCCTTTTTAATAAAGGAAGAAAAAACAGGGAATATATAAATAATTTTATCCAGAATCTGAATATTTTATTTTGTTAAAATCGTGAAAAAAATAAATTCATCCTACATAAAAGCTTTCTTCTAATTACTTTACTCAGAGGCAATGATGTATATACAACATCCTTATTTCTTTTCAATTTGATTAATATATAATCATGTTCCTTGTGATATAGCGAATACGACTTGTAATCAATAAGAATTAATCCATTCGCATATATACTTTTTAAAAATTCATCCGCATGCAATGCCTGATCAATTATCTGAAGTTTTGATGGATCATTTTTTTCATAAAACTCAATACCCTTTGGATGAGGAATATTTATAAATATAATAGAATCATCGTGAATATGTTTATCAAGATTTAAAAACAAACGCTTATGTTGTTCTATAGGAATATGTTCAAGTACATCAGGAAGAATGATAAAATCAAATGTCTCATTATATTCAAAATCACTCATATCCGAAACAACAAAGTCAATATTTCTGTACTTTTTTAGTCTCTCTCTTGCAATTTTTATTGATTCGTCGCTAATATCAGCAGCAACCATTTTTCCTTTTTTCAAATATTTTATTATCAGACCTGTAAGAGTACCCACACCGCATCCTATTTCAAGAACTTTATGATTTCGTTTAAGACCTGATTGAATTAAATCCTGAAGAATTTTATAATGTCGGTAATTTAAACCTGACTTAATCTGACGCCTTGTATAGTCATTATAATACTCCCTGATTTCATTAGCATCCTTCATTTAATAACTTTTTATAAAAGTGATCTGAAATTTTATATCAGAAGTCAAAAGTAAAATTTTTATTTGAATTCTTTAAAAACTATATTTTCAGTTTTTTTTCTAAAATTATTTCAATCCACTAAAAAATATTGAATAGAGTCAATCAGATGAAGTATGGATTAGAAAAAGTGAAATACTCTACAACTTAATAAAAGATTTTCTTCCAATAACTCCATTATTTGAATTAACAACATTGATCACATAAACACCATTTGACAAGCTGTTTAAATCAATATTTTCTATTTCAGTAGATGAAAATGTAAGAATTCCCAAAGAATTGTAAAAATCAATTCTATAAAAATCGAAATTTTCAGGTAATGAAATCGTTACCTGATCAGATGTTGGATTTGGAAATATCTTGATTTCCTTTTCAAGCTTATTTATTTCTGATTCTGAAGTTATATTGCATATCTCATTGATATCATATGGTGTAATTGCCCGGTTCCAGTACCAGAGTTCATCAATATCACCCATGAAATAATCCGGTGAAGTGGTTGCTCTGTCAATTAATCCAATATATCCGGGATTGGAAGAATACGATAATGCTCCTCCATTTCCAGAATAAACACCGGAAATTATTTCACAGTCAATGTATATATCCATATCAAGAGGTCCCATGACAACAGCAACAAACAAATACCATGTTTTTGTATATATATTAAAAACATCAGTACCCTTTGAACGTCTATGATTTGGATCAGTATTACCACCGTCCCCATATTCTACACTAAATAAACTATTATTCGGATTATATCCCGCCCAAACACCTGAGTATAAATTGTCCTGATAATCTGAATTAAAAACCCATGTGTTTTTAAAAAGCAAAGTATCAAACTTTACCCAAAATGCTATAGAAACAGGTAGCTGAGGTTTTAATTCTGAAACATTTGGTAACTCAACAAATTCATCAATACCGTTAAAATGCAAGGCCTTGCCTGCTATTCCAAATCTGTCAGTGCTGGATGTTGCATTAACAATACCATGAAAACCATTTCCACTTAGATCAATTGCCTGCCCGTTTGAAAAGTTATAATGCAACAATAAACTATCACTAAAACTTTGAGCATATAAATGGGTTACAAACAAAATGATAATTAATAAATTATACAATACTTTCATTATTTACAATTTAGTTTTGCAATAAATTTATCTACTGTAAATGTACAAAAAATAATATTTGAAAAAGAAAAAATCCATTTTAAACCAGTTCATCATTAATTATGAGTGATTTTTTCTCATTTTTGTAATATAAATCAAAGAAACTGCATTGAAAAAATTTATTAATTTTCGCGAATATAACTGCATTGCCAGTATTTGTTCAGGTATTCTGACAGTTGTACTATTAATATTGATTTTTATTGAAAAATGAACAAAGTCAGATTAATAACTATTCTCATTTTATTGTTGCATGTTTTTGCATTGATCATTTATCATATTTATGGCTATATCGGACATTTTGGTTTTGACGATATGCAATATGCTGAAATAGCGAATGGTTTAAAAAGCGGTATAATTGATTATAATGATCATTTTACGTACAGGTTCCCAATAATTTTTTTTACGTCATTATCATATTATTTTTTTGGGGTATCTGATTTTGCATCATCATTACCACCGTTAATTTGTACAATTTCAATTATATTTTTAGTATTTCAGACTTTAAAAAAAGCCAGTCATCTGACTCTGATTATTGGACTTTCGTTAACCACTTTCTCAAATTGGTTTATTTTTTATTCTGACAAATTGATGCCAGATATTTATGTTGCCTTTTCGTTTTTTTTCTCGTTATATATTATTAATGCATATAAATTTCATAGTGATAAAAAGAAACCGGTTTTATACTCTGTAATTCTTGCATTTACACTTTTGTTCGGATTTATGTCAAAAGGAACCATTATTCTGATTCTTCCATTACTAATATATTTTGTCATTGCAGACTTAATAAAGAAGAGAGACGTCAATTTTTGGATATATTCAATCATCAGTTGTATATTAATGCTAACTATTTACTTTTTAATTATTTGGGCTTTGACTGGTGACTTTTCAAGTCGTTTTAAAGCTATTACTTCGAATAGTTATCTGAATTTATGTAGCTACGACAAACAATCTTTTAATGTACTATTTAAAAGAATCTCCTTTGAGTTTTGGAACCTTATGATTTTCCAGGGGATGTTCACAGGTTTTGTTTTTATTTTTGCTTTTCTTTTTCAAAGGAAAATCAAAGCTGTTCTTCAGATTAACGAGTCACTTTCTTTTTATTTGGTTTCTGCAATAATTTTATTCCTTTCATGTAATTTTATGACAATTTCTCCAACATCATATATCCCTATGTGTCTTGACCCAAGGCACTATTTATTCTTAACTCCTATAGTTGCAATTCCTGCGTCATATATAATTACAGAATATATTAAAGAAAAAAAGTACGCTGTCCAAATAATTCTATGCCTTATTTCTGTGACATTTCTGTCATTTTTTTTGCAGGGAGATTCTTTTTGGGAACTATACCTGCCACTAACTGTTCTATTTGGATTTGTTTATCTGTTTGTTAAAAATAAAAAGTTTCGTTGGATATTTATTGTCTTTTTTGTATTGATAATGATGGTTAAACCATATTTTTCTATGAGATACGCACATACTATCAATTATAGTAAACAAAAAGAAATTGCATTGGAATATATTATAAATAGAAATGAAGACTGTTATATAATCACCGATTACGTTCAAAAAAGACTCGTATTTTATTTAAGTGGTTTTAACAAAAACAGTAAATACACATTATTAAGTTTCAACAATTTTAATATAGACACCTTAGCCAACAAGAAGAAGATGCTTTTTCTAAACTGGTACACACAGTACTTATCAGGTTTTGACGCAAATGACTTACCATATTATGCTAAAAATATTGACTCATCAGATGTCCTTGTGTACAAAAATAGTGAATTAAATGTTTCTATTTTTGAGTTGAAAAACATTTCAAATCAGGCC
>JBDRPR010000546.1:0-4684 GCA_043826845.1 Bacteroidota bacterium | reverse complement strand
TTTTTATTTATATACAGGGTTGCGTTTTTGTTATAAGTTGAACGATTGGTTCAATTTATATGCTGAAACACATTATAAATATATGTTAAAACCGATTTATGAAAATAACATAGATGTGATTCAAAAAAATGATCTGGCGGGAATTAAATTTGGTATATCTTATTATTTTTAATTATTTTTATAGAATTAATGCAACCATTTTTAATTTTTGCGTCTTAGTAATATAAACAAAAAAGTATAAACCATAAATTCAATTATTATGAAAAAATTATTTACCCTTTTATTGTGTGTTTCGATAGCATATACTATTCAGGCACAGAGTTACTGTTTGGCTCAGTTCTCTATGACAATTGATTCTTCATACAATGCCGTTTTTGTCGATATGTCAACTTCTCAGTCAGGTACAGTTACAGGTTGGTTTTGGAACTTTGGTGATGGCACATCTTCAACGTTGCAGAATGCTACACATCAATTTAGTCCAAGTGGTGGTATTTATATAATTTGTCTCACCATTTCAACTGATGATAGCTGCACAAGCACCTATTGCGATTCATTATTTATTGGTGGTACACCGGGTCAATGTAGCGGATTTGGAGTTAACATAGTAGTTTCACCTACTTCCGGTAATGGAGTGGCTGACGGATCAATTGAGGCGACTGCCTTTGGAGGCACTCCTCCATATGCATACGTATGGACTACAGGAGCTGTGACTCCAAATATTAATAATTTACCCGCAGGAACATATTGTGTTACGGTTATAGACGCAACAGGTTGTGAGGCAATTCAGTGCGGTACCGTTTGGGTTAACAATCAAAATCCTTGTCAGATATCTCTTACATACATTATTACTGATGAAAGTATTCCTGGTGCTGCAGATGGTGCTATAGATATTACTGTTTTTGGCGGAAATCCACCATATTTTTATTATTGGAATACTTCAGCAACTACCGAGGATGTCACAGGCCTCGTCAGCGGATATTATACTGTTTTTGTAAGTGATATGGATAGTTGTTCATTAACATATACATTCTATGTTGCAGGGGATTCAATTAATAATCCATGTCAGGTTTATGTGACGGGTAATGTAACTGATGTATCAACAATCGGTGGTTCTGACGGAGCAATTGATGTTACAGTATTTGGCGGGAACCCTCCTTATTCATATTATTGGAATTCAGGTGCAACAACCGAAGATATAAACAACCTGATTGCCGGAGTTTATACTGTTGCAATCAACGACAATAATACTTGTTCTACTACTGCAACATATATTGTTAATGAACCAACCAATCCGACACAATATGATACTCTTTTTACAAGTATTGTCGATAGCTGTTTCAATTTTATCTATGACAGTGTTTTTGTATATACAATTAATGTAATTGATTCAAATACAATTAGTGTTACATGGGCGTTTATGGGAAGTGGACAAATTGCATTTGTAACTGTTGAATACTCTGTTTATCAGCAGGGTTATTATTTTGTTGTTCTTTCAGTTAATTGTGGAACCAAGTTGTTGAGTACTTATTTCGATCTGATATTTGTTGATTATGGTACAATTAGCTCTATAGAAAATGTAAATTCACAAAGCGGATTTTCAATATATCCAAATCCTGTAAAGGAAAATCTGAATATACTTCTTGATAATTATAATTCAGATATATGTATAATTGAAATTTACAATTCGGTCGGACAACTGGTACTTAATCAAAATGCTATTATGTCAGAAAACCGTAATTCAATTCGGATAAACGTAAATAACCTAAATAGTGGGATTTATATAATAAATGTTACTGATGCTAATAATAACAGATTGACTCAAAAATTTATGAAATAATTATTAAAAGCACTCCCGATAGGGGGTGCTTTTTTTATATAGAAAAACAACAAGTTATACTATGTTTAGCACTTAGATTTGATGAAAAACTTTTTAATAATATTTTTACTATTAGTTTGTATTTATAAGCTATGCTCTCAGAATTGTGAAGCTTTGTTTTCATATACTGCTGATTCGACTTATAATGTTGTATTTACCGATTTATCAACATCTCAGTCAGGTACTGTTATAAGTTGGTTTTGGAACTTTGGTGATGGAACATCTTCTACGTTGCAGAATTCAACACATCAGTACAATCAGGGAAGTGCTAATTTTTTTGTTTGCCTGACAATTTCAACTAATGATAGTTGTACCGCCACTTTTTGTGATTCTGTATTCTTTAACTCAATAAATCCATGTGATAGTTTTTTATTGACATATAATATTGTAAATACATCCGGACCTGTTCAGAGTGACGGATCAATAACAACTCAGATATCAGGAGGAACTCCTCCATATTATTATCAATGGTCAAATAATGATTTTACAGCTGATATCTCAAATTTAACTGTTGGTTTATATTGTGTTACGGTTACCGATGATAATTCGTGTGAAATAATTCAATGCATGAATGTTGTTGTTGATACATCACAAATTGTTTATTGTATTTCAAATTTTACATATATACCAGCATATTGTCCTAATTGTTACGGATTTTCTGATGGCTCAACAGCTTCCGGAAATATTTTATTATGGTTTTGGGATTTTGGAGATGGAAATACTTCTACTTTGCAAAATCCGGAACATGCATTTTTAGATTCCGGCATGTACAATGTATGCCTAATAATTATGACTGATGACAGTTGTTCAGGTACATTTTGCGATTCATTATATACGCCATACAGTTTAGTGACATATTCAATTTCAGGGCAGGTTAGGGCAGGAGTGAACCTGTTGACAAACGGTACTGTTGAATTGTACGATACAAACCTGCCGGAAAATCATCCTCCATTATATTCTCAAAATGTTGTTAATGGAGATTATTTTTTTCCTGATGTGGCATCAGGTACATATAAAATGCTTGCAACACCCGATTCTCCATTATCTCAAAATTTTGCACCTACGTTTTTTGGAAATACTACTAATTTTAATAATGCATATATATTATCCTTGTACTTTGATCTGATAAGCGTTGATATAGGCCTACAACCCAATTCGAATGACATTAATGATTTTTCAGATCACAATTGTTCAATGTTTCCAAACCCTGTTGATGATATTCTTAATATTTCACTGAATCCAAAATATAATGGAGCTATACAAATTGAAATAATGGATATTACAGGAAAAATTGTATTAAATCCTGTTATTAGCAAAACCATCAGTAATAGCTTAATAAATATAGATTTATCTTCACTTGATGATGGACTGTATTTAATAAGAATTCTTCATGATAATTTAAAATCAGTAGATAAATTAATAATCAAAAAAAAATAATGCAACCATTTTTAATTTTCGTGTCTTATATATGTAAACATAGAATATAAACTAAAAAATCGCACTATTATGAAAAAATTTCTAATTATTTCTGCACTCATCACGTTTTCTGCTTTTAGTATGAAAGCTCAAAACTGTCAGGCTGGTTTTTCTTTTGTTTCAGATACTAATACTACAAACGTTCAGTTTTATGACAGCTCATTTGTTTTATCGGGAAATATTACATCCTGGTTCTGGGATTTTGGTGACGGAACCAGTAGTACTTTGCAAAATCCTCAACATACTTTCCCTGGTTATCAATCATCAGTTTGTCTGACTATTACTACAGATAATCCATGCACTTCTACTTACTGTGATTCAATATATATTTATAATCCAAATCCATGTGTAGGTTTTCATTCCTTCTTTAATAATATAACATACACAACAGATTCTTCATCCTGCGATGGAGCAATTGATATAAATGTTTACGGAGGTACTCCACCTTATGTTTATTACTGGGCAGGACCTTCAGGTTATTCTGCTGCAACTCAAGACATACAGTCATTATGTATTGGTTATTATTTTTTTTCCGTTACTGATTCTAATGGTTGTACAATTTCGAACAATATTATTATAGGATTTGACAGTACAGGTTATATTTATCCCTGCCATATGCTTACTCCAGTTCTTGTATATGAAAGTTATACCGGCGCATCCGACGGATCAATAAATATTACAATGGCCGGAGGGACTCCACCTTATTCATATTACTGGAGCAACGGAGTTACTACCGAGGATTTATATAATATCGGTTACGGACAATATACAGTAAGCGTGATGGATACGTTAAGCTGTAATCTGACGGCAACATTTTTTATTGATACTGTCGGAAACGGTAATTTCTATCTTGACACCCTTACTTCAAATGTTGTGGATACTTGTCTGAGTTTTATTTATGATTCAGTATATATTTACAGTTATTTCTGGATAAATTCAAATACTGTAAGCATTACATGGGCTTTTATTGGAAGCGGGCAAACCGGATATGTAACTGCTGAATATCTTGTCAATCAGTATGGGTATAATTATGCAATGCTGACTATTAATTGTGGCACAAAATTGATTGAAATTTTTACTGATGTGATATACATATATGATCCGACAACAGGAGTATTATCAAATAAGAGACTTTCAGATATTTTAATATACCCGAATCCCTTTTCTGACAGGTTTTTCATTTCTGTTAATTCTATTACTGAAAGCACATTCAAAATAATGGCAATTGATATAAACGGGAAACAGATATTAAGGGTTAACAAGGATGTCTTAAAAGGAGAGAATATATTTGAATTTAATTTTAGCAATACAGACAATGGTATTTATTTTATA
>JBDRPR010000545.1:0-4035 GCA_043826845.1 Bacteroidota bacterium | reverse complement strand
AAGACGGATGGATCGGATTGTATGACCCTGAGGGCTGGCCCGTCAATATTATTTGTTGGGGAGATGAAATTCAGCATTATAATGACCCTGTTGATGTGACCTTTGATTGTATCGGGCATATGATCCTTCTTCCTCCATCAGACTTTGCAGTTTCTGAATTTATTGATCACGATTTTGAAGATACTGAGATTGGAGGACTTAAACGAAAATTTGACGGATCCGATGAATGGGTTGTTGAACACAATGACTTTACTCCAAGGGCATGTAATAGTGTTTGCCTGGATATACCTGAAACAAATTTTAGTGTAACCAATGCAAGGTGTAAAGCTTCAGACGGATCTATTTTTGTAGAGTTTACTGACAGTATATCGCTTCCTTACATTTATAAATGGGAACACGAAATGACTGACTGGCATAATTTTATTGATAACCTCCCATCAGGAGAGTACATTCTACATATACGAAATTTGAACGGGGAGTGTATTTCCAGGTATGACACCGTTTTTCTTGGAATGGACACCCCTGATTTTGTAATTGAAAGTAATATTGTAAATGATGAATGCCACACCTCTTCCGGACAAATATATGTTACTGATATCTCAAATGCAATACCGCCTCTTGTATATCAATGGAGTAATTCAGTAGATGATACGCTATCCATGCTCGGGGAGATTGGGGAGGCGGTTTATTCGGTTACAATTACCGACAGGGACAGCTGCAGCGATTTTACATCCTTTGCTGTTGGTAATTCATGCATAGTCTCAGCACCCAATACTTTTACTCCAAACGGAGACGGTATTAATGATACCTGGATTTTCCGTAACCTGGATTTTTTTCCTGAGAACTTGCTTGAAATATACAACCGGAACGGACACCTCGTGTACTCTGCCATGAATTACAAGAATGACTGGACAGGCAGCACGAACGATAACAAACCACTTCCCGAAGCCACCTATTATTACACTATGACGTTATACACCGAAGCCGGGTTTATGAAAGGGAGTATTACAATAATAAGGTAATCCTTAGTTGTCCCTTGCATAATTATAGTTATACTGGTTCACGGCTTTTAACCCGTATGAAACCGTTTCGCGCATAACCTGATAAAGGCGTCCACGGTCATCATATTTATAGATTGTCGCAAGATTTTCATTATCAAGTGTTGCAAGCAGCCGCCCAACATGGTCATATGCGTATGATGCCAGTGGAGCATCTACCGGATGCACCCTGAAGTCATCAATGTAAGCATCTGAAGAGCCTGCATTCCAGACGTAAACGTTCAACTGGTAATTCTCACCGGCAACATCCGATTCGGGGACATCAATATTTATTGTCAATAATGTCCAGTCTTCCACCGTGATATTATTTGCATCGTTCTTATTAATATAATCTTCCTCAATTATTGAATTGGAACTATTCAATATGTGGTAGTACAGCTTCGTATTGTAAGGACTGTCGTTATAGACCCATACCGATGCACGATAGGTTCTTCCTTCTGCAAGCCCGGATCCGTCATCCGCTGAACGGGTTTTAAAACCACCCATAAACCCACCCGGGATTATTTTCAGATAATGCAGTCCCGTGTGTGCTTCAACCTCAGCAACGGAACCATCCCCATCCTTCATATCCTTATCCAGTGAGTCGGAGGCCATGCGAACGTTCTCACCGCTGCTACACAAAACTTCACCGTCGAAATCAAGCAACCACCCGGAACGGAGGGTCTGCGACTCGAATCCCGTGTATGCAAAGCTGCAGTAGTTGGCATTGGCGACGTTGGCAATTACATAATCTTCATCGTAGCCCATTTTGGTCGCCACATAATTACCGTTGATATCCTTTGCTTCCAACGGAACGGACCAGTGGTTGTACCTGGTAACCTCATTGGTCTTTTTCCACCCTTCACTTTCGTTGTCGTCAAGATCGGCTAGGTCCCAGTCGAAATCGGTGAAGTTTGAATAAGTTCCGTCATCGTCAATATCACCGTCCCAAATAAATGTTTTATGTTTCCGCCATACCCTGTATTCATAATCATAGTTATCCTGGTAACGGTCGGTGCTGCTCACATATTCTCGTTCCACCCATTGGTCGTTCCATGTCTGAATACCGACACCGGTCAAATCCCATCCGCCACCTGCATTTTTAATATACTGGTAGCTTGCCGCTTCCTGAGTGAGCATGTTTTTGTTATTGATGTCCCATAGCTTTGAATCCATTCCCCCATATACTGTTGAACCCTCAGTGTATTTATCATAGCTGTCTTTTGTATAGGCAGGGACTGCCACCGACTTATACTCTGTTCCGTCATCATTCACAGTACGCATTTCCATAACAGACCCAGTATAGAAATCATAATCCTCGTAATATATGGTTCTTTCTCGACCTCCCTCCCAGTAAGAGACACTTCTTAAGGCACTTGCATATTGGATCTTGCTGGTTGATCCAAGGGTATAGTAATTTTTAGATTTCGCATGGTGATCTCTCCACTCAGAAATGTATCTCTTATAATACTTAAAAGTTTCCTGAATGACCCCGGTACTGTTTTGATCCATAATCATGTAATTGTATTTTACATTGCTTATAGGATAATAAATACCTGTCCCCTGGTCATAATTTAAAACTTCCTGTTCATTAAGCCTGCCAATATTAGATGTCCTGTCAGAGATGATGGCTGATCTGCCTGAAGTATAATGCTCATGGTTTCCACCTGTTATACTGCCCAATCCTGCGCATTGTGAATTATTTACATCCAATTGGCCACCCATGTTAAAATTCTTATTTGTAATTCCATTATAGTCTGATGCTGATGCAGGTACTTCAAAATAGTAGTTTGTCACAATCCCTTTGCTGGACGAATTTCCAAATTCCTCTACGCTAACTTTCTGGTATATAACCATTGGAGCCGGTATCTCCTGCTGATATGGGATAAATCGTTTATGTGTGTTGGGAGCGTAAGTCGTTACTCCATTACTGTATTCATACTCCGTCCGATATGAATTGCCATAATCATCAGTTAATTCAATAGTATGAGTCCTTAATCCTCCACCATTATATATCAAATTACTATTATCTATTACACTGGAAATAAAAACTTCCTTAGGATACATAAATGTTGCTTTGTTTAATTCAAAGTATTGGGCACTATTCAAAAATAAGTGCTTCTTTTTAATCAAAAACTCCTGACCTAAAATTTTTAGTTCAAAATCAACATCCTTGTAATTTGAATTACAACCCACAAACATTGTATTATATACATGAAAGTCAGTAGTGTAATCAAAAATACTAATGTCATCCGTATTCGGATGAATGGTTCCGTTAAAAGAGCATGAATATTTCATCCGGAATTCTTCAAATTGAGCAATATTAAAGGTTATGGTATTGGTTGCATTATCAATACTGGCTGGATATCTTTTCACATAAAATTCCATCATATGATCATTGTTATACCTGTCTTCAGTATTAAACTGAACTAAAATATCATATTCCTTGTCAATAGAAAACAGGTTCATACTTTCTTCATCAATCCCAGATAGTTCAAGACTCAGAAGATGGTATTTTTCATTACCGGAGGTATATGTCTGAATTTTTGTTTCCGCATTGAAATCATGCTTATTTAATCCGAAAAACAGGCCATCATATACTGCTTCTTTTACATAGCTGTCACTTTCATATACAATATTATATTCCCCACCAGCGGGGGTTACTATCTTTTTCAAGCTCCAGTTGTTTGCATAATCCTTGTCATAAAGATCAGACTTAAGAGCATTTCTTTCAATGTATGTACCCCAATAATCAAAGTTCTTCTCTTTATATGTTGCATCATTATCATAATATTCAAACTTATAGGATGGTGCAACCTGAACGCCACCCAATGTTTTGACTATTAACTCTTTTAAAGTCAACTTCCCTTTTTCTGAATTAATATGAACTCCATTATCAATTACATCTTCTTGTGAATTACCAGGAGCATTATCACATAATGAGTAATCATAATTAAAATCAATAACTTTTAATGCATATTCTTCAATATTTACTCCA
>JBDRPR010000544.1:0-6289 GCA_043826845.1 Bacteroidota bacterium | reverse complement strand
AAACTCCAATTTATATTAAAAAATATATATACGAATACTACCAATAAAAAAAGGTGGAAAATCCACCTTTTTATAACCCATAATAATTATGAAAAAATACTTCTATTGTTTGCCCACAATTGTCTTTTACGATTGATTTTTTTTTAAGTTGTAATTTTATTGATTTTCCATGTAATTTAAATTCATTCTAAATAAAAAATAGACTTTAATAGTTAAAAATCAGCTTGAAACATTAATATCCGCTTATGAAAAAAAATCAGAAATTGTAAATATTTAATTCAAAAAGATTATTTTTAATGAACTTTTTCATAAAATATGATTGAACCTAAGCAGCATATAATTACAGAAAATATTTTTATAAAAAATATGCTGTGTCGCAGTTGCATCAGAGTTGTAAAAGAGGAACTTGAGAAAATCGGTGTAATTGTAGAAAAGATTAAGTTGGGAGAGGCAACAATAAGTTATAATCCTAAGAAAATAAAGATTTCACAAATTGACAGAATTTTAATAGAAAATGGTTTCGGTATAGTTATAGAAAGAGAAAAAGTTATTGTCGAACAAATTAAACAGGCTGTCATTGAATTAATACACCATATGAATAATGTTGATTCAATTGTTCGAAGGTCGGATTACTTTGTAGAAAAATTGAATATGAGCTATCAGCAATTATCAAAATTGTTTTCAAAGCACGAGACTTTAACTCTTGAAAAATATATTATTTTAAATAAAATTGAAAGAACCAAAGAACTGATTTTAAGCAATGAATTTACATTAAGCGAAATAGCTTATATGATGGATTATAACTCTGTGCAATATTTATCCGCTCAATTTAAGGCCATTACAGGCGTTTCAGTAACTGAATTTAAAAAATCTCCTGATATCAGTAAAATTCCGCTTGAAGATATTGGAAAATGAAAAACTGAGGGCTGATATGCAGGTTGTATATTTAAACCTGATTAATTTTCTTTATAAACCACGAAAAGAGATTTCGGATAATTATATAATGTCTTATCTATGGCACTCTGATTGGTTTGTTGTTTCTCTTTTTAACATAGTATCGCCTCCCTGAGGCTTGGTTAATCTTTTTTTCAGTACCAGGGTATAGAATTATGGTAAAATACAACAATCAAACAGTTTTAAAAGCCTTGTAGATTCGACATTATTTTAATAATTAATCAAAAACACATATACTTTTGTCTGTTGCTCCTGAAAAAAATGTATATTAAACCGTAAACAATAACAAATTTACAAAATTTTGTAACTCTTTTAAGAATTTGATGCCTTATCTTTGAATTTTTAAAAAACAATTTACTGATGAAAATAAAAAAGAATATTGCCGTAAGTGAAAACGGTTTTGTTTTTGACCCGACAACTGGAGAGTCCTATTCTCTTAACGAAATGGGAACAGAATTTCTCAATATGTTAAAATCAGGAAAAACAAAAGAAAAAATTAAAAAGGAAATTTTATTGAAATATGATGTTGATGAAGTAACATTTGAAAAAAGCTTTTCTGATTTTATCAATATGCTTGTCAATTATCAGTTAATAGAAGACTATGAAGAAAATTAAAATTACTATTGCAGTCACAGGTCTCAACAATACTGATAATCCCGGTCCCGGAATTCCCGTTATAAGATCGTTAAAAGAGTCGGATATTTTTGAACCAAGAATTATTGGTCTTGCATACGAAAATCTGGAGCCCGGAATATACATGCGTGATCATGTGGACAAAGTTTATCAGATGCCTTATCCATCAGCAGGTACAGATTTACTTATAGGAAGATTGGAATATATAAATTCAATTGAAAAAATTGATGTTTTGATCCCGAATTTTGATGCTGAATTGTACTCGTTTATGAAATCAGCCTCAAAATTGAAAAAAATGGGAATAAAAACTTTCCTGCCGACTCTTGAGCAATTTGAGGAAAGACACAAAGCAGTTCTTCCTGATTTTGGGAAAAAGTATGATATTCTGGTTCCAAAAAGTCAGGCAATATACTCGGTAAGCGAAATTTATTCATTGTCAAAGGATTTCGAGTTTCCTGTCCTGGTTAAAGGAAAATATTACGATGCTTTTATTGCATATAATAACGAACAAATTGTCAGCTTTTTCAACAAAATAACATCAAAATGGGGCGTTCCTGTAATAATTCAGGAATTTATTAAGGGAACCGAAGTAAATGTTATTGCGGTCGGTGATGGAAAAGGAAAAGCTGTAGGTGCAGTTCCGATGCGAAAACAATATATAACCGACAAAGGCAAAGCATGGGGAGGAATAACAATTGACGATAAACGATTACTGAAGATAACCAAAGATCTTATTAAAAAAACAAAATGGCGTGGAGGAATGGAACTGGAAATGATAAAGACAAGCAGTAATGAATATTATCTGCTGGAGATAAATCCGCGTATTCCTGCCTGGGTGTACCTAGCTGTCGGAGCCGGACAAAATCTCCCCGAAGCATTGGTAAAACTTGCAATGGGTATGGAAACGAAATCATATACAAACTATGAAATTGGTAAAATGTTTATAAGATACTCATATGATATGATCTGCAATATAAAATCATTTGAAAAGTTATCAATAACCGGTGAATTGTAATGTCGAAATAAATTGAAAATAGTAACTCTATTATATTAATAATTATGGAAAAAATAAGATTTGAAAGACCGATAATAAAAAGAATTGAAACTGGAATGCCAAACAAATTCGGTACAAAAACTGAATATGATCCTATTTCTCATATTGATGGAATTGCAGTTAGTGAACTGATAAATAAATATGGCAGTCCGCTTTTTGTGGTTTCTGAAAAAACAATAAGAAAAACATATAATGATGCAAAAAGATCATTTCAGACCAGGTACCCGCGTGCACAATTTGCATGGTCTTACAAAACAAATTACATTGATGCAGTTTGCCGGGTTTTTCACGATGAGGGATCATGGGCTGAAGTTGTATCGGGTTTTGAATACGATAAGGCTATAAATAACGGAGTTAATGGTGATAAAATTATTTTCAACGGTCCCGATAAAAGCGAAGAAGATCTTGAAAAAGCTTCAAAAAAAGGATCTTTAATTCATCTTGACCATTTTGACGAATTATATACATTGATAGAACTGGCAGAAAAAAAGAATTTGAGACCTAAAGTGGCAATCAGGGTGAATATGGATGCCGGAATTTATCCAAGCTGGGATCGTTTTGGTTTTAATTTTGAAAACGGTGAAGCCTGGGATGCTGTAAATAGAATAATGCTTAATAAAAATCTTGATCTTGTAGGACTTCATACCCATATAGGCACTTACATTTTATCTGTCAAAGCATACGGAATTGCAGCTTCAAAACTGTCTTCACTTGCAGTTGAAATTGAGAAAAAATATAAGCATGTAATAAAATATATTGACATGGGAGGAGGTTTCGCTTCAAAAAACACATTAAAAGGAGCTTATCTCCCCGGAACAGATACCTGCCCGTCTTTTGATGAATATGCAGAGACAATTACATCTGCAATAATTAACTCCGAAATTAAACCTGATAACCTTCCGCTTCTGGTTCTTGAAACAGGGCGTGCTCTGATTGATGATGCAGGATATATTGTCGGTACTACTCTTGCAAATAAAAGACTTCCTGACGGTCGCAGATCAATGATTATTGATGCCGGAGTGAATATTCTATTTACTTCATTCTGGTATGAGCATAAAATTACTCCGGTTCAATCGTTTACTCAGCATACCGAAGATACAACGATTTTTGGCCCGCTATGCATGAATATTGATATTATCAGGCAAAATATTTCATTTCCGGTACTAAAAAAAGGTGATCAATATGTTATTAGCCGGATCGGTGCATATAATATGACACAATGGATGCAATTTATCACCCTGCGACCAAAAATTGTTATGATAGACACAAATAAAGGAGTTCACATTATTAGAGATAGCGAAAACATGCAGACATTTTCAAAACTTGAAAAAACTCCTGATCATTTGTTAAATAAAACGAAAAATTAGCGATGATAAATTATATCAAAATAAGACAATTTTTTGAAGGAGTACTAAATAGCTATTCTCAGGTGTTTTTCTCGAATAAAATCGTTTTTTCGGTTTTATTGATAATAATTTCTTTTTTTGATATATACAGCGGTTTATGTGGCTTGATTGCTATTCTGGTTTCGAATTTGACGGCTTTGAGTCTTGGATTTGATTTGAAAAGAATAGCATCGGGTTTATACGGATTTAATGCTTTACTTGTGGGACTGGGAGTAGGAATTAATTTTGCTCCCGATTATTTGTCTCTATTTATATTGATCATTATTTCAATTTTTACTTTTTTTCTGACAGTTATTTTTGAAGGTGTTTTGAGCAAATACAATTTGCCTTTCCTGAGTTTACCTTTTTTACTCGGAATATGGACTGTTACACTTGCCACCCGACAGTTTGATGAACTTTTACTGAGCGAAAGAGGAATACATGTTTATAATGAACTTTATAGCGTCGGAGGACAAAACCTGATTGATTTATATAATTGGTGGAAAGATATCCCGATTCTGGATTCATTAAAGACATATTTCATGTCATTAGGCGCTATATTCTTTCAAAACAATGTGTTAGCAGGCGTATTGGTTGCTCTGGGCTTGCTTCTGTATTCCAGAATTGCATTTATTTTATCGCTGATTGGGTTTTATGCAGCCTTCTTTTTTTATTTAGGGATGGGTATTGATATCGATCAAATCTCATATTCTTATATAGGATTTAATTATATACTTACAGCAATTGCGCTGGGAGGATTTTTTCTTGTACCAAATATGTATGTGATTTCATGGACTATTATTCTGGTTCCAGTGGTTGCAATTATATCTGTCAGTTCATCCTATATTTTTACTAAACTGGGATTACCTATATATTCACTCCCGTTTAATCTGGTGGTATTAATGTTTCTGTATATTCCAAAATTACGGACATCTGCTTCAAAAAGAATTGTGGAAACGACAGTGCAGCACTTTTCTCCTGAAAAAAACCTGTATTTTTATAAAAATGCATTTCAAAGATTTAAAGATGCAGGAAGATTTCCTGTTAAATTGCCGTTTATGGGTACATGGAGAATTACGCAGGCTCATAACGGAGAACTTACCCATAAAGACGATTGGAGACATGCATGGGATTTTGAAATTTTTGATACTGAAAATAAATCGTATAAAGACGAGGGAAGATTACTTACAGATTATTACTGTTACGACAAACCTGTAATTGCAACTTTGAACGGATATGTAGAGGAAATTGTTGATGAAATTTCTGATAACGATTTAGGTGAAATTAATATGAATGATAATTGGGGAAATACAATTATTATTCGCCACTCAACATATTTGTTTTCAAAGCATTGTCATTTGAAACCAGGCTCGGTGAAAGTAAAAAAAGGAGAGTATGTGAAACAAGGCCATATAATTGCTTCGTGTGGAAATTCAGGAAGATCTCCATACCCGCATCTTCATTTTCAGATGCAGGCTGCACCCTTTATTGGTGCAAAAACAATCGATTATCCGATTTCAAATTATATCTTAAAAACAAAGGATAGCTATGAGCTTTGTTCCTTTACAAATCCTGAAAAAGATCAGGAAATCTCCAATATTATTCCTGAAAAAATTCTTTTAAATGCGTTTAAAATGATTCCGGGGGAAAAATTATCATTTTTGTTTGAAGGGATAACTTTTAACTGGGAAATATTTTCTGATTTTTATAACAATCATTATATATATTGTAAACAGACAAATTCATATGCATATTTTTACAGCGATGATGATCTGTTTTACTTTAAGAACTTTAAAGGGAAAAAATCTTCTTTGCTATATCATTTTTATCTTGGGATTTATAAAGTTCAAAAGGGTTTTTATAAAAACATTAAATTAACTGATGTTTATCCGGCAAACATGACCGGAAACAAATTGATTTTACTTGTTCAGGATGTGTTTTCACCTTTTTATCTTTTTCTTAAAGGTAAATATACAATGAATTACGACTTTATTGATGACGAAACATGGCCGAGTTTTGTGAAACTTAAATCGGAAGCTTGTTTCTTCCTTTTTTCCAGAAAACTTTCAGGTATCAATTTTGAAATATTAATTAATAAGGATGGAATCTATAAGTTTATTATTACTAAAAAGAATAAAACTTTTGTTGCAGAATGTACAAAATGATAATATATATATTGTTGTTTTCTTTTTCTTTAGCGGCATATTCGCAGGATACGCTGACATATAAAACCGTTAATGAAAAAACATATGAATATTATCAG
>JBDRPR010000543.1:0-2176 GCA_043826845.1 Bacteroidota bacterium | reverse complement strand
CAAGTATCTCAGTATTTATTCACTTGTTAAATAAATATTCTTACTTTTACATCCAATATAACTATTAATATGAAAATAGTTGACAGTAAAGAGTTTGGGAGTGCAATACATTTAAAGGGGAAAGGTGGCATCAGAACTTCTAAATTTCTGATGAAAATATTAAGAATTACACGCCTGAACAATGTATATTCTGAAGTATATACTAAACGTGGAAAAGAATTTTTAGATTCTTCTTTGGACAAACTAGGTGTAAAATTCGAAATAAGTGAAAGTGATCTAAGCCGTATTCCAAAAGAAGGACCATTTATTACTGTCTCAAATCATCCATACGGTGGACTTGACGGTATGTTATTACTAAAATTTATGACCGATGTTCGTCCTGATTTTAAAGTTATAGCTAATTTTTTATTGCAGAAAATCAAACCACTGGAATACTACATCCTACCCGTGAATCCTTTTGAAAACAGACAGGAAGTAAAATCCAGTTATTCGGGACTAAAACTTGCTCTGCAACATTTACAGGAAGGAAGACCTCTTGGAATATTTCCTGCAGGCGAAGTGTCATCATATCAAACAGATACAAACACAATTACTGATAAACAATGGCAGACTTCAGCCATAAGATTAATTAAAAAAGCAAATATTCCTGTTGTTCCTGTCTATTTCCAAGGGACAAACAGCAGATTTTTTCATATGCTTGGCATGATTCATCCAATTCTTCGTACTGCAAAATTACCCAGCGAATTGCTGAATAAAAAAAATAAGATAATAAAAATCAGGATAGGAAATCCTATACCAGTAAAAGATCAGGAAGGTTTTATTGATACTGAACAATATGGAAGATTTTTAAGGGCTAAAACTTATTCATTAAATTCATCAATCGAAGTCAAAAAATTCTTTAAGCCCAATCTGCTGTTCAGGGCTATAAAAGAAGAAAAAATTATTGATGCAGTATCTCCTGATATTCTTAATAAGGAAATAAAAAAATTACCTGAAAAAGACTTCTTATTCAGAAGTAAAAACTTTGAAATATATTGTACTCCTTCAACCAGTATTCCTAACGTTTTAAATGAAATTGGCAGGTTAAGGGAGTTGACTTTCCGTGAAGTTGGTGAAGGAACAAACAGAAGCATTGATATTGATGAATTTGATTTATATTATCACCAGCTTTTTATATGGGATACTGATAAAAAACAAATTGTTGGAGCATACAGGGTTGGAAAAGGAAAAGAAATATTTACAAAATTTGGCATTAACGGATTTTATACTCAAAGCTTATTCAGAATTAAAAAAGGATTCTATCCTGTTCTAAAAGAAAGTATTGAACTTGGAAGGTCATTTATTGTTGTTGAATACCAACGGCAAATTCTTCCACTATTTCTTTTGTGGAAAGGGATTCTGTATTTCTTACTTAAAAATCCTGAATACAGATATCTTTTCGGACCGGTAAGCATCAGCAATCGATTTTCAAAATTATCCAAAGGACTAATCATTAATTTCATTAAAAACAATTACTACGATCATAATATGGCACGACATATTAATCCCCGGAAAGGATTTCATGCTGAAATAGATAGTGATATAGACACTGAAATTTTTCTCGAAAAATCCAGTAACGATTTAAATCAATTTGACAAAATCATTGAAGATATTGAATCAACAAATTTTAAAATGCCTGTATTATTAAAAAAATATATTAAACTCAATGCTAAACTTATTGGTTTTAATATTGATCCGAAATTTAATAATGCTCTTGATGGTCTGATAATACTTGATTTGTTTAATGTCCCTGCTTCTACTATTGAATCATTATCAAAAGAAATTAATGATAAATCAATACTCGAAAGATTCTATTCAAGTGAGGCAGCAAGAGATGATGCAATTGATAAAATCATTTGACAATATTTAATGTTCAATCCCCTCCAATTTTAAAAAAACTGGCTCTTTTCTAAAACCTTGCTGATAGATAATCATTATTTGGTTCCTTATGTTGAAAAAGTTGGCAAAAAGACAGTTAACAGTTAGTAAAGAGGTCGTTTCAAAGATTTAACAATATATATCACAAGAAGAATACAGAGCTCTTCTCAGCTTCTTCTGATAAAACAATGTTATTTTGCAAACAGGATAAATTTCCGCATTGATTGGATTAGTCAGTTAATAGGTTAAAAGGTTGAGC
>JBDRPR010000542.1:0-5312 GCA_043826845.1 Bacteroidota bacterium | reverse complement strand
ATCTATAAAAATGTAATTTTGCTGAATTTTAATATTTAAAGTTTTTTCTTGTTCATAAGGCTCAGCAATAACGCTTTGAATCGCATATTTATTAGTGTTGATATGCAAAATTCCTTTTAATCCGTCGAAATTCTTTCCTTTAAAAGGTCTGTATGATATAATATATATAGTATCATTATTTTCTGAAAACATAGTGTCTTCAAGTATGAATAAATATTTTGCAGTACTGCCTTCGCTTATTGGATTCAGATAATTTTTATCGGATATTATTATTTGCTCGTTATAAAAGGAAAAAGACTGAAGCTGCGTTGCCAGTAACATAAATGAAGGTTGTTTCAGTCCTGCAACCCTTGTAGCAATTACTTTTTCATTGTTTTTATCAGGGTAAATGAATTTTCTTTCAGATACTGATTCCATTATAAAAAAATGATAATCATTTAAATAATTTCTTAGGCTGTTTGTGTCCTTTTCAGAATTATTATCTGTCTCATCATTGAGATTTATTCTTTTTTTAAATGCTTGTATTAATGAGTCTGTAAGAATAATTGTGTCTTTTCTCGATATTTTATTTTTATTGTCAACAGTAAAATACAGTTTATTATAGGATGTATATGAAAAAGACCTTATTTTTTCTGGATTATTTAAGTCTCTGTTTTCAATGGTTTTATTTATTATTCTGTGAGCCGGATTTATTCCGGGTACAACAACCGCTTCTGATAACTGATATGTGTTTTTGGTTAATTCGATATATAAAGGATCTGTAAAAGTTAGCTTTTCTTTTAATATAATTAAGGGTTCATATCCCAGATAAGATATTTTAATGTATTCAATTTTCTGATTAGTAAGGATTTTAAATTTACCGTCGATATTTGTTGTTGTCCCATTGTTATCAGAATTATATACTATATTAACAAAAGCAAGTGGTTCTTTATTATCTGCATCAACTACTATTCCTGCAATCTGATAATTTTGCGAGTGCAACAATACTGACCAGGAAAAAATAATTATTATACAGAAGTATCTCATCTTTTATTGATAAGATCCCATTTTTAAAATGCTGATTTCTTGTTCGGTAAGAAGTCTCCATTGTCCTTTTTGCAGATTCTTTTTTGTCAATCCTGCGAAATAAACTCTGTCGAGTTTTGAAATTTTATATCCCAGATGCTCAAAAATTCTTCTTATAATCCGGTTTCTGCCAGAATGTATTTCAATCCCAACCTGTTTTTTATCAACTGGGTCAGTATAGTTGATGGAATCAGCCTGAATAAATCCGTCTTCAAGCTCAAATCCATTAGCAATTTTCATCATATCTTCACTTTGTAATTTTGAAGTGAGGTGAACATGATATATTTTTTTCTTCCTATTTGAAGGATGAGTCAATTTTTTTGCCAGATCTCCATCATTTGTTAATAATAGCACTCCGGTAGTATTTCTATCTAATCTTCCTACAGGATATACTCTTTCTTTGCAGGCTCCTTTAATCAGATGCATCACGGTTTTTTCTGCATGAGGATCATCAAGAGTAGTAATATAGTCCTTAGGCTTATTGAGTAATATATAAATCTTTTTTTCAGTTTTGATTATTTTCCCGTTAAACTTAACAACATCTTCAGGTGAAACTTTAGAGCCGAGTTCACAAATTACTTTCCCGTTTACTTCAACAAGCCCTGATTCAATGTATTTATCTGCATCTCTTCTGGAGCATATTCCACTATTGGCTATATATTTATTTAATCTGATTGCCTGTGGTTTTAAAACGATTTTTTTTTCATTTTTTTTTCTCACAATTGTTTTCTTGTAAACTTTTTTACTTTCCATTACCTGTTCCTTTAATAATATTGTTTATGAAATTTATTTGCTTAAACAATGTTTTTTATTGATTTTTGTATCAAAATTAATCTTTTTTCAATGACTTTAATTAAATCTATATCCGGAATAAGAGGTACGATTGGTAATAAACCTGGCGAAAACCTTACTCCTGTTGATCTTGTGAGGTTTTCATCTGCTTTCGGTATGTGGATTAAAAAGCGTATCTCAGTAAATCAGGCCACAATAATAGTTGGCAGAGATGCCAGGATTTCTGGAGATATGGTTAATCGTATTGTTATTGGTACATTGAATAGTCTTGGAATAAATGTTATTGATGCAGGATTGGCAACAACTCCTACGGTAGAAATGGCAGTTATTGAAGAGAAAGCGGATGGAGGAATAATCCTGACTGCTAGCCATAATCCAAAGAACTGGAACGCCCTTAAATTGCTTAATAGTAATGGAGAATTTGTCTCAGAACAAGACGGAGCAGAAATACTTGAAATTGCAGATTCTGAAAACTTTATTTTTTCTGATGTGGAAAATATTGGAAAAACAAGTTATAAGGATTTTTTGGAAATTCATCTGAAACGGATAATAAATATTGAACTTGTAAATGTTAATGCTATATCAGATGCAGATTTTAGTATTGCAATTGATTGCGTGAACTCGGTCGGAGGTATTGCTATTCCCAAACTCTTAAAATTGTTGGGTGTGAAAAAAGTGAAAGAACTGTATTGTTCTCCAAATGGCATATTCCCTCATAATCCTGAACCTCTGCCCGAAAATCTTACAGAAATATCAAATCTGATATTAAAGGGGAAATATGATCTGGGTTTTGTTGTTGACCCTGATGTTGACAGATTGGCAATTATCTGTGAAGATGGCAGTATGTTCGGTGAAGAATATACTCTTGTTGCAGTGTCTGATTATGTTCTGAAAAACAGAAAAGGAAATACCGTTTCAAATATGTCCTCAACAAAAGCTCTCAGAGATATTACTGAGAATTATGGCGGGCAACATTTTTCTTCAGCTGTGGGTGAAGTTAACGTTGTTATGAAAATGAAAGAAGTTGATGCGGTTATAGGAGGAGAAGGTAACGGAGGTGTTATTTTCCCTGATTTGCATTATGGAAGAGATGCCCTGATCGGAATTGCACTTTTTCTTTCACATTTAGCTCAGGAAAAAATTAAATGCAGTGCTTTAAGAAAAAAATATCCTGATTATTTTATGATAAAAAATAAAATTGAATTAACCCCCGAAATAAATGTCGATAAAATTTTAAGTTCAATAGCAACTAAATATGCAAATTATGATGTTTCAAGAGAAGATGGCGTGAAAATTACTTTTAGTGACAGTTGGGTACATTTCAGAAAGTCAAATACCGAACCTATTATAAGAATATACTGTGAGGCTAAATCAATGAACGAAGCCGAAAAACTGGCTAAAATTTTTATTGATGAAATAAAATCATTGTGTAAATAGTTTATAATTAATATTCATTATTCTTACTCTATTTGCAATAAATGATTATGGTAATAAATGAATATCTTTACTAACAAAACTTAAAATTATGAATATCAAATTAATGAGTAGATTGTCAGTGACATGTATTATGCTGGCATTTCTTTTTGTGAGCTGTGGAAATAATGAAAAAAAACAAAATATTCAAAAAATTGACAGTCTTATTACACTTGCAACAGATTTGATAAATCAGATTGATAATATTCAAATGGATTCTGTTAACGCATATTATTCTGATATCATAGAACATAATGTTGTGTTTAAAAATAAACTCAATGGTTTACCCGAATCATTGGAAATGCGGAATAATCTCATTAATTATGGGACAATTGAAAAAGGTTTTAAAAAAATTCCAAATAAATTGAAAGAATTTAAAAATGAACTTCAGTTATCAGAAAAACAATTGAATGACTTATTAAGTGATATTCAGAACAACTTGTTGAGTACAGAAGAATTTCATGCTTATTTTAGTGATGAGAAATCCATACTATTAAAAATGCAGTATGAAATTGTAAGAATAATTAACGTATTGGATAAACAAATTCAGGACTTTCATAAATTAAAACCAGTAGTGGATTTATTTACTGATAGTTTAAGTAAAACTGAGGACAAAATTTGATGAGACTTTTCATTGCTTTTATACTGCTATTTTCATTTACATGCATTTTATTTTCTCAAAATGATGCAGATAGTCAGTTAGCTTTGCAGTACTACAAGGATAAAGATTATGAAAAAGCAGTTGAAATTTTCGAACAATTGTATTCAACTTCAAGGTCAAAAGTTTATTTTACTTATTATATCAATTGTCTTATAGAACTTAATAGGAATGAAGATGCAGTTAAGGAAGTAAAAAAACAAATAAAAAGAAATCCTGATGACCTGAGTTTTTGTGTTGAGTTAGGATATTTGTATAAATTGTCAGGTGATTTAACTCAGGCAGATGAAGAATATCAAAAAGCAATAAAAAAACTTATTCCTCATCAGACATATATTATTAATCTGGCAAATGCTTTTGTCGGAAAAAGAGAATTTGATTATGCTGAAACTGTTTATTTGCAGGGAAGAAAGATGTTGAAGGGAGAATACTCTTTTAACTTCGAATTAGCGTCAATTTATCGTTATAAAAGAGATTTTCAGAAAATGATTGATGAGTATCTTGACTTATTGATTATTAATGAAGGTTACATTCAGAGCGTTCAAAATAGCCTGCAGGCAACAATATACGGTGAAGATGAATCTGAACTGACAATGTTGCTTAAAACGAATTTAATTAAACGAATACAGAAATATCCTGACATTGTAATTTATAGTGAGTTACTGATATGGCAATATTTACAGGAAAAAGATTTTGATAATGCATTTATTCATACTAAAGCTCTTGATAAAAGAGAAAACGGTCAGGGCAATAGAATAATTTCTCTTGGAAATATGGCTGTTTCAAATGACTCATACGACATTGCAATAAATTGTTATAAATATGTTATTGACTTGGGAGACAATAATCTTTTATACTATGAAGCAAAAAACAGATATTTGAATGCTATATATTTAAAAATCACATCTAATTTAAAATTCACATTACAGGAAATAAATGATCTGGAATTTAATTATGAGCAAACACTAGCTGAAATAGGTAAAAGCGACAGAAGCATTAACCTTATTGTTGAATTAGCTCATATAAAGGCATTTTATCTTGATAAATTGCCCGAATCAATAACCCTGCTGGAAGAAGCAATTAAAATTCCAAAAGCAAATACTAAGCAATTATCATTGTGTAAACTTGAGTTAGGAGATATTTTATTGTTTTCAAATGATCCATGGGAAGCAACATTATATTACGCTCAGGTAGAACAATCCAATCAGGAAAATCCTGTTGGTCATGAAGCTAAATTCAGAAAAGCAAAACTCGCATATTATACCGGTAATTTTAAATGGGCTCAGGCTCAGCTTGACGTTTTAAAGGCAAGCACTTCAAAATT
>JBDRPR010000541.1:0-7103 GCA_043826845.1 Bacteroidota bacterium | reverse complement strand
TTGATTTGGATTATAAAAAAAGTAAATTTAAAAACAAAATCAAAGATTTGGCTAAGTAGTAAACTGGGAGGATTGTTTTTCAAAGTCCCACACTACGCTTAGCTCAGTCGTTACCAAGCATAAGAAGAATATAATATGATGAAGTTTTTGCTTATTATTATGTCTACTATTTTTACATATGAAAAAACTATAAAACTATGAAAAAACTTACAACAATTACTCTAATACTAATAATATTTCCATTTATAGTTCAAGGACAAGGCTGGGAAAAAACTTATGAAGGATACGGATTCGGTCACTTTGTACAACCAACCATTGATGGAGGCTATATTATTACTGGAAACATGTGGGACAATAGTGCTGGAGCTTACGATATATTTTTAATAAAAACTAATGTCCATGGTGATACACTTTGGACAAAGACATATGGTGGAAGTAATTACGATTATGGAAAGGAAGTGCAACAGACATCTGATGGAGGCTACATTATTTGTGGTCATACAAGAATTGATACATTGTCTAATTATGAGATTTATTTAATAAAAACCGACAGCTACGGAGATACCTTGTGGACAAAAATCTTTGCAGGTGCTGAAAATGACAAGGGAAATTCAGTTAAGCAGACCAATGATGGAGGATATATTGTGGCAGGTCTATATGATTTGAATATATGTTTGATCAAAACAAACGCCACAGGAGATACTCTCTGGACTAAAAATTTGGGTGGTACTCGCGGTAATTCAGTGCAACAAACCACTGATTTGGGATATATTGTAGCAGGAGATAATGGAGGAGGTGCTTATCTTGCAAAGACTAATATATTTGGAGATACTTTGTGGACTAAAACCTTTGCCAGTTTTTATGGCTTTTCTGTTCAACAAACAACAGACGGTGGTTTTATAATTGCAGGACAAACTAATCCAAGCCCATTAAATCTATCCTTAATTAAAACTGATAGTAACGGAGATACTTTATGGACTAAAGTATACGGGGGTAGTGGATGGGATGCAGGATATTCAGTACAACAAGCTACTGATGGAGGGTATATTGTGGCAGGGTTAACAGGAAGTTACGGAGCGGGAGGAAGTGATGTTTGGCTTATTAAAACAGATGTTAATGGTGATTCTCTATGGACAAAAAAATATGGAGGAACAACATGGGACTGGGGGCATTCTATTAGTAAAACAACAGATGGAGGATATATTATTGCCTGTGAAAAACAAACAGCAACAGAAACAAATGTTTATCTTATTAAAACAGATAGTTTAGGAAATACTTATACAAATATCATTTCTGGTAATATCTTTATAGATGATAATACCAACTGTGTCATTGACTCTGCAGATCAAGCAATGTTTAACAGATTGGTTAAAATTGAACCTGGACCACTTTACACAAATACTGATACAAGTGGATATTATGAGATTAGAGTTGATACCGGTATATATACAGTGAAACATATTGTGTCGGGTAACTTATGGAATCAAAATTGTCCATTAAGTCCGGATTTCTATACGATTAATTTTACTTCATATTATGATACTGTTTTCTTCAATAATTTTGCTAATGAAATAGTTAATTACTGTCCTTATTTAGAAGTTGATATTGCCACATGGGCACTCCATCCTTGTATGAACTCTACTTACACAGTCAGCTACTGCAATAATGGCACTATGGATGCTACTAATGTTTATATCGAAGTGGAATTCGACAGCGTGGTAACACCTGTAAGCAGCACTCTGCCGTGGAGTTCACAAAACGGAAACATATATACTTTCAACATCAACACAGTAGACATTGGACAATGTGGCACCTTTTATATTACAGTAGATGTTTCGTGCAATGCTGTGATGGGCAGTACCCACTGTATTACGGCACAGATATTTCCCGATTCACTCTGCACACCTGTAGACAGCCTTTGGGACAAGTCGAGCGTGTCGGTGGTAGGTCAGTGCTTAAATGACAGCACAGCCTGTTTTACGATTTACAACACAGGCGATTTTGGAGTTGGCGACATGGAGGGCACAAGTGATTACCGCATTTACGAAAACAACATTCTTGTAAATTCTGGAATATTTCAGATATTGGGAGGTGATAGTATTATTATCTGTTGGACTGCCAACGGCAACACAATTCGCTTAGAAGCCGACCAACGTCCTGGTCATCCGGGCAACAGCCACCCACAGGCGAATGTCGAACTTTGCGGAGGTCCCCCAACCAATTTAGGCGAAATTATTGTTGTACCAGAAGACGATCAAGACCACAATATCGAAATTGACTGCCGTGAAATCACAGGTTCATATGATCCAAACGAGAAGCAAGTAAAACCGTTAGGGTTAGCAAACAATCACTATATAGATTCCACTGATGTGTTGGAATATCATATCAACTTTCAAAACACAGGAACAGATACTGCTATTTATGTAGTAATTAGAGATACTTTAACTGAATACCTTGATATAACTACTGTACAAACTGGTGCAAGTAGTCATCCATATACGTTCAAAATTTACAATCCCAGAATTTTGGAATGGACTTTTGACAACATTCTACTACCGGATAGCAATATCAATGAATCTGCCAGTCATGGCTTTGTAAAATTCAAGATTAACCAAATAGCAGGAAATCAAATCGGCACAATCATCGAGAACCAAGTAGGCATTATTTTTGATTTCAATGCGCCAGTTATTACCAACCAAACTTCTAATACTGTGTGGGACATGGGAACTTTTACTATTTCTATTCCAAATATTTACAGTGATGATTGGACGAAAATTTTGATATATCCAAATCCCACAACAGGAAAAATAAAAGTAGAATCAGAGGGGGTTTTAGGTATAGAGGTAATAAATATACAAGGAGAACTTATAATAAATCAAAAGTCAAAAGTCAAAAATCAAAAGTGTGAGTTAGATTTAAGTAATCATGCAAAAGGCATCTATATAATAAAAGTAATAACTGATAAACAAACAATAACAAGAAAATTAATAAAACAATAAATACGCTTGGTAACAAACGTTAAAAACAAGCGGGCGAAAAGTTCTAATATGAAACGAATTACATTAAATAAACGATATTGCAAATTTGAAAATAGGTGCGTTGAAATGCCCGCCAATTTTTACCGCAATCGTTATAAGTAAGCGATAAAAAAAGAAAAGCACCATGACACAGACATGCAAATTGAAAGGACTAAGCGGTTTGAAAAAAAGAAAAATATTTCGTTGACACTTTCTCTGCAACTCGACAATTTTATAGCTCGTAGACAAGAACGACAAAAAAGAAAACAAAAATTTAGTTTTTTTCCCTTACGCTCATTAAAAGAAAAAATCAAATGCTCAAAGCAAGAGAAATGCAAGCCACACAGTCACCGCATCGCCAAAGCTTGCATTACACTTGCTTTCTGCTAACGCACTTAAAAAGAACATAATAATAAATTGTTAAGCAAAAAATCATTACTTTTACAAACTTAAAAACTTTTAATTATGAAAGCAACAATTTTTAAAAACTCAAAACCCATGAAAAAAATATTACTCATTCTCATAGCAGCGATATACTACAACATAGTTTCAGCACAAATTCCGGAACAATGGGTTAATCTTTTTAATGGACAAAATAACGGAGGTGCTGTTGGGTATGCAATAACCACCGATGCAAATGGATATATATATACAACAGGAGAAGCATACGACACAAACGGAACAGGCGTTTTTATTATAAAGGGTAATCCACTTGGAGACACAATCTGGTTGCGATATTTTCCAGGACCTCGTTTTTTTGCTGGCCCAAATCCGATATCACCATTGATAGTTGATAAGAACGATAATGTTTATATCCTGGCGGGTGAGCAAGATTCACTCACTGGACAAAACTTAGTTACTTTGAAGTATGATTCTTCTGGTGTTTTTCAATGGTCAGCCACTTATAATGGTCCTGATAGTTTAGACGATTACCCCAGAGCAATTGCAGTTGATGACAGCGGTAATGTTTATATTACAGGACATAGTAAAACAGCACTTCTGAATAACCCAACTGATATAGTCACAATAAAATACAACAGCTTAGGTTTGCAGCAATGGATTAAATTTTATGATGACCCGTCGAATAAAGATGACTATGCAGGTTTAATCGCTGTAGATGATAGTGGAAATGTTTATGTAACAGGCCATAAAGGACCAACTACACCAAACATGATGGGATTTATTACCATTAAATATAATTCAGCAGGAATTGAACAATGGAATAGCGCTTATTCAAACACATCTGGTTATAATCTTCAAAATGTTCCTGGCATTCTTCAGGTAGATTCAAGCGGCAATGTATATGTGTGCGGGGGCTTTAACTATAATGCTTTAGGTGATAAACGGTTGTTAATTATCAAATATAATTCTTTGGGCGATACATTATGGACAGCAAAAGGGATTCCAATAAATAGCGATTGTTGTGGTTTTACTAAAATAGATTTTAAGCAAGATGTAAATGGAAATATTCATATAGCCGCAATACAAAGTTCTGAACCTCCTAAAGTAGTTAAAATTCTATATGACAGTGGAGGAAATGATCTTGGAAATACGATATTGGGAACAACTTTTTTTGATAGCACCGGAATCATTTATAATATTAAACAAGATGAAAATTATAATATATATTTATCGGGAATAAACTACACGGTAATTAATAGTATTTATGAGTCTAAAATCATCACTGTGAAAATAAATTCAAATGGCAATGAGGAATGGGGTGCAATATTTAATCCGGGCGGTGAAGACCTTGCGTGTGGTTTGGCATTGGATAATGCTGAAAATGTTTACATAACAGGATGGAGTTACACTCCCGATTGGTCAATGGCTTATGCCCCAATAATTAAGTATTGCGGAAGGTGTAATTCAATTATTCGCGGAAATATTTTTATTGATTTAAACGCTGATTGTATAAAGGATTCCACTGAAGTTAGTTTTAAAAATTTGATTGTACAGGCAACACCTGGTCCTTATTATGCTACCACTGATTCAATTGGTTATTATGCCATACTCGTACCGCAGGGTGCTTTCATTGTAAATGAGATTGTAAATTCTTATTGGAATATCTTATGCCCAGTTTCAGGTAATTATTCTGTAACTTTAGTTGATTCAGGAGATGTGTCATTCAATAATAATTTTGCCAATGAAATTGGTATTAATTGTCCTTTAATGACAGTTGATATTTCCACTTGGGCATTACGCCCATGCTCTACTTCAGTTTATACCGTGCAATATTGCAACAATGGTACAATTGCAGCCGACAGTGCATACATTGAAGTTGAGTTTGACAATGATATAACTCCTGTGAGCAGCACATTAAATTGGAGTTCACAAAATGGAAATATTTACACATTCAACATCGGTACGGTTGTTCCGCAGCAATGCAGCAATTTTTACATTACGGCAAATGTTTCATGCAATGCTTTACTCGGCAGCACACATTGTATAGAAGCGCATATCTATCCCGACAGCATCTGCACTCCTGTTGATTCAGTTTGGGATAAATCAAGCATAAAGGTAACGGGCAATTGTGTGAACGATAGTTTGGCTTGTTTTACCATTAAAAATAAAGGCAGTGGAAATATGCAAGGCACATGTCAATATAGAATTTATGAAAACAATGTTGTAGTTCAAACAGGAACTTTTCAACTTTCAAGTGGAGACAGCGTAATAATTTGCTATCCTGCCAATGGAAATACCATTCGCTTAGAAGCTGACCAACGCCCAAATCATCCGGGCAACAGTCATCCTCAAGATCAAATAGAACTTTGCGGTGTACCATTCAATGTAATGGGAATGATTACTCAAGTTCCCGAAGACGATGCCGATGATTTTATAGAAACGGACTGTCGCCAAATCACAGCAGCCATTGACCCGAATGAAAAACAGGTAAAACCCGCCGGCATTTCTACAAATCATTTTATTGATTCATTAGACATTCTTGAATATCAAATCAATTTTCAGAATACAGGAACAGATACTGCTTTCAGAGTAGTTATAAGAGACACACTCACAAATTACCTTGATATTACTACAGTTCAGAGTGGAGCAAGCAGCAATCCCTATTCTTTCAGAATTTACGGACAAGGAATTTTAGAATGGACTTTAAATAATATACTTTTGCCAGACAGCAACACAAACGAAGCAATGAGTCATGGTTTTGTGAGATTCAAAGTAAAACAAATAACAGGGAACAATATCGGTACAATCATTGAAAATAATGCAGCCATTTATTTTGATTACAATGCGCCAGTTATCACAAATACTGCATACAACACCATTTGGAAAGAACCTGCTCTCTCCGTTTCTACAATTTATCAGACAAATAAAATATTTGTTTATCCGAATCCATCCAATGGAATATTTACGATTAGCAGTAACATCGAAATTAACTCAATAGAAATTTACAATTTGCTTGGTGAAAGAATTTATAATTCATTTATTCACTCATCTACCAATTCAATTATTGATTTATCATCTCATCCAAACGGTATTTATTTCATCACTGTAAAATCAGCTAACAATGTTTCTAATATGAAAATACTAAAGCAATAGTGTTTGCCAACATCACAAGTGTAACCACATTCCGCTTTCCCGCAAACCCAGCCCTGTAACCAAAAAAGCGTAAAGAGGTTTCACTTTTTGCCGACTCTTGCTTTGCTGACACTTTATTGCAACTTGACAGAAATTATAAAAGATAAAAAAGAAAAATCACCCTCTTAAAAAAAACTAAATTTTCAATGCAACCGCTCAAATCCTAATGACAAATATGAAGTTTGAAAAACACGCAGGACAATGAATATAATAAATCACCTACTTATAACACACGTTTGGTAAAAACTGGGCAGCTATGGGCAACTTGACAATTATAACAAATTATAAACTTTTTAGCGGTTTGACACCGACTGCGGCTAAATGCCCAGCTTTTCCAAGCGCCAAACGTTACCAACAAGCCTAAAAAAAAGACAGCGACATGAAAATTGACAAGACGACATACAAAGACAGAAAGGAAAGACAAATCGGAATGACTGCCGACCACACCAGCCGACCCGATAAAGTTTTATTTTTTGCCGACACACATTTTTT
>JBDRPR010000540.1:0-5886 GCA_043826845.1 Bacteroidota bacterium | reverse complement strand
AAAACCGGAAGAAATAGAAAAGATTGTAAAATCGTGGATTGTAAATAGTTAATATATTAATAATAACTATGACTGTTAATTTTAAAGAAATACAAAAATTCAGGCAGAAATGGATATGGTTCATTGTTTTTGGCCTTTTTCTTCTATCTGTATATGCTATTGTTCAGCAGATTGTATTTAGAATTCCTTTTGGAAATAATCCTGCACCTGATTATGGCTTATTTATTATTTCCGCAGGTATGGCCTTGCTTGTTATCTTGTTTTTATCAACGAAACTAATTACTGAAATTGATTCAGAAGGAATCAGATACAGATATATACCATTTCATTTTAAAACCAGAAAAATACTTTGGAGTGATGTGGACAAAGCTTATGTGAGGATTTATTCACCCTTAATGGAATATGGAGGGTGGGGTATTCGCTACAGTTCAAATGGAAAAGCTTTTAATGTGCAGGGGAATAAAGGGCTACAACTTGAATTGAAAAACGGAAAGAAAATATTGTTTGGAACCCAAAATCCAAAAAAAGTTGAAATGTCTGTAAATAAAATTTTAAATAATAAGAATTAATGTAAAATTATATATTTTTATGAAAAAGAACTACAAAGTTCTCAAAGATAAAATCGCAAAGGCCACAATGATTTCTTTGTGGTTTCTGCGTAAAACTTTGTGATATTTGTGGTTAAAATTAAAAAACTCTGACATAATAAATCTTTAAATTGTTAATTCTATGAAAAGTATGTTGTTGATTTTAAGCAGTATTTGTTTTGTAATTTTTTCGTTTTCACAAAATAAGGATAAGCTGATATTTAAAAGTTTTGACAAATCCGGAAGTTATTATTATAATGATATACTGAAAGATATAAACGCAGTTGAGGAAAAAAAGAATTTACAGGAACCGAAGAAGTATTATACATACGATTTTACAGGTAAAAATTACCCTGTCGATCCTGAAAAATACACAAAATTTTGGCACAATAAACCTGTTTCACAAGGAAATTCAGGCACATGTTGGTGTTTTTCTGCTACATCATTTATGGAGTCGGAAGTAAAAAGAATTACTGGAAAAGAAGAGAAACTTTCAGAGATGTATACAGTTTATTGGGAATATGTTGACAGAGCTGCTGATTTTGTGAAAACCAGGGGAGAAACCTATTTTGAACAAGGCTCTGAGTCAAATGCAATTCCTAAAATATGGAAGAAATATGGGATAGTACCATTGTCAGAATATCCTGGAAAAGAAGAGGGCAGAAAACATCACTGTCACGATAAGATGGTTGAAGAAATGAAAGATTATCTTTCAGGTGTTAAAAAACAGAATGTCTGGAATGAAGAATTGGTTACTTCAACAATAAAATCAATACTTGATCACTATATGGGTACACCACCTGAAAAATTTACAATCAATGATAAAGAATATACTCCTGTTACATATTTAAGTGATTATCTGAAAATTAACATGAATGAATATTTCAGTTTTATGTCAACAAAGGAATTTGCTTATAATGAGATACATGAACTTATTGAAGCTGACAACTGGTGGCATGCTAAAAACTATTATAATTTGTCACTTGATGATTATATGAATTTAATTAAGGAAACTATAAAACAAGGCTATACGATCAGCATTTGTGGTGATATTTCTGAACCGGGAAGAAGTTCAACAAATGAAATATCAATAATTCCTGACTTTGATATTCCATCAGAATACATCAACGAAGACAGTCGTCAATTTCGGTTAAGTAATGCTTCAACTACAGATGATCATTGCATTCATGTTGTGGGATATATGATAGTTGGTGATATATGGTGGTTCTTAATGAAAGATAGTGGTTCAAGTGGTTTTGATGGAGTTCATCAGGGTTATTGTTTTTATCATGAAGATTATGTAAAGCTGAAAATGATGAATATACTTATCCATAAGGATACTGCAAAGAAGATTCTGGATAATATAATTAAATAATTCATATATCATCCATGCACGCATGACGAAACAGTCTTTTAAAATAATCCAATAGTATTATCTAATTTTAAGTTCAAGCAAAAATCGTCGAACTAAAAGTTGATTAAGATTTCGCCTTTTCATCCATGTTATTGAACAACTGAAACGAATTAATAAATAAGATTTATTACTAGTTTTGCAGAAACTTTATCCTTATGAACAGGGCAGACTTATTAAAAAAACTACTTCCCGGCTTTCTTCCTCTTTTTGTATTTATTGCTGCTGATGAAATATGGGGAACTGAAGTAGGAATTATCGTTGCGGTTGCTTTTGGAATAGTACAGTTAATATTCACTTATTTCAAGGAAAAACGTTTTGATAAATTCGTCCTTTTTGATACACTTTTGATTGTCCTTCTCGGTGCTCTGTCCTATATACTGGACAGTCCCAGATTTATACTTTTCAAACCGGTTCTTATTGAATTGATATTAATCGTTTTACTGGGATTATCAGCTTTCACTCCTTATAATTTTCTTCTTAGTATGTCAAAGAGATATATGAAAGGAGTTGAAATAAATGATCAGCAGGTGAAACAAATGACTAGCAGTGTGAGAATAATGTTTTTTGTTTTTCTTGCTCATACATTATTATCGGTGTATTCTGTTTTCTGGATGTCGTCAGCTGCTTCTGTATTTGTAACAGGTGGATTGTTTTATATTATATTCGGAACTTATTTTGTTTTTGAAATACTCAGAACAAGGTTTAAACGTAAATCTATAATTCAATCATTAAATGAGACAGAAGAAATGCTTCCTGTTGTTGATGAAAAGGGCAGACTAATTGGTAAAGCTCCACGATCTGTTTGTCATTCCGGGAAAAAAATTTTACATCCAGTGGTTCACTTGCATATCGTTAATAAATCCAAACAGATATATCTTCAAAAACGCCCGATGAATAAGCTGGTACAACCTGGAAAATGGGATAGTGCTGTTGGAGGACATGTCTCAGTAAATGAGAAAATTGAAGATGCATTATTTCGTGAAGCAGGAGAGGAGTTGGGCCTTAATAACTTTGATCCAAAATTGATTGCACAGTATAAATGGGAAAATGAACTGGAATCTGAACTGGTTTTTAGTTTTATAACTCTATATAATGAACCGATTAGTTATAACAGAGACGAAGTTGATGAAGGTAGATTCTGGTCAATAAAGCAAATAGGTGATAATATTGGGAAAGGCATTTTAACACCAAATTTTGAACATGAGTTTGAAATACTGAGAAAATTTATTCTGGGAAAATAATTACAGGATTTGATGTTTATATATGCTTTAGATAAAAAAAAGGTGTTTTCCTAAGAAAACACCTTTTCAATAAAATACTAAACTCTCTTATTGTTTAACAATCTGTTTAACAATTACCTTATCGGTAGAAATAATTTTAAGGAAATAAATACCTGCTTTGTAAGGAGAAGCATCAATAGTTGCATAGCTTCCATTAACTTTCTTCTCACATAAAACGGCACCCCTGGTATCAGTTATTAAAACTGTCTCAATATTATTGTCAACAGATGAAATATTAATAACATTTGTAAACGGTGTAGGATATACTAAAACAGAATTGTCCATTGTTAGCTCTTCAGTAGTGGATGGGCATCCTGGATCTTCAACTATAATAACACCAATAGAAGCAGAATCCGAACAGCCGTTTAGGTTTGTTTTAGTCATATTGTAATAACCAGGAGAGAAAGCATAATATAAGTTGGAGTTCGCACCTGAAATAATAGTTCCATTAACGTACCACTGACTTGTTCCGCCTGCAGAACCTGACAGAAGGATAGAATCACCGGGACACCATAATGAGTCTAATGTAGATACGGTTACACTAGGAACATTTAATGAGTGAACATTTATTGTTTCCGACCAAATGTAACTTCCGCTGGTGTCAATTTCAGTTAACAACCTATAATTACCATAACTAGGCACAACCAATGAATCTAAATCAGCTCCAGGAATTATTCCACCATCCTGATACCAGATATATTCAGTAGATGGATATTTGGCATGTAAAACCACGTCAATAGGTTCATTTAAACATACTCCAATATCCATTTGTTCATTTAATAAATTTATCTCAGTAATATCCATTACATAATAGTTTGAAATGACAACAGTTGTTCCATCGTAGCCATTTGCAAGGTCAATATAAACAATTTCGCCATAGTAACTTGATAACCATATTTGGTTATCTCTGTAATAACTGCCATGAATTTCTCCATCAACGGCACAAGTGGCACTTGTTTCATTCCATGTATCTACTTCCATAATATAGACTGTATCAACAGGATCTCCATCTTCTGCCGAATAAATATATAAGGAAGAATCAATAGGATTATAAGTTATTGTTCTAGGTTCTCCATATGCAACATCTGATACAGCAACTTGTGTTCTGGTTAAGTTGATAAGATCAATTTCATAAATTGCTCCGGGTATTGTTCCTCCATTACCATCAATAGTAAATATTCTTCCATCAGGTGTAACAGCAGCATCTACAGACCAGTCTCCCAAATCCATAATCAAATCAAATTGACCTGAAATTGGATTGACTTTGTATATTTTTCTTGTAGTTGTACTATAGTCATTGTCAGGATCAGCAATACCATAAAGTAACCCGTCTGCAGGATTCACAAATAACGCATGTCCGGTAAAACCACCTGCTGTGTTAACAGATGCATTTACACTTATAAAATCCGTTGTATCATGATTAAAGAACAACACATCATTATAATTGTTGCAGCCAATGCCAATAAACAGAAGGTCAGTAATAGCAGGTTCAATAACATTAATAGTCTCCGACCATATAAAATTGGCGCTGGCATCAATTTCAGCCAATAATTTGTAGTCGCCGGGAAGTGAAATAATTAGCGTATCATCCGTTGCACCAGGAATTAAAGTATCATTACGATACCATTGAAAAGAACTTGAACTATAAAGACTACTTAGGATAGATTGTTGTCCAGGGAACAATTGAATTTGCTCAGGGCCTGTAAGCAAACGAAATTCTGTTGCATCCATCAATGAATAAATTGATGATCCGGTAGCTGGACCTGTTAGAGAATCAGCAAGATTAATATAAAAAAACATCCCTTCTTCACTGGCAATCCAAAATTGGTTATTATAATTATATCCGCCTTTTACATAGTTAGTTGGAAAATCTGCATAAAATTGATTCTCTGTCCAATCGTCAACTTTCATAATAAATACAGAGTCAAGTCCTGAAGAATAAATATATAATGATGAATCGGCAGCATTATATATCATGCCACGACTATAACCATCAGGAATACCAGAGTATGCAACTGGTGTTTTTGTTAAATTAACAAGATCAATTTCGTTAATTTCACCGGGTGTGGAAGTCCCTCCATTTCCTTCAATTGTAAATACCCTTCCTTCTGGCGTAATTGTAGCAGATGCTGTATGATCTGCCAGATCCATTACAACTACAAATTCGCCAGTAAGAGGATTAACTCTATACAAAGCTCTTGTTGTTGTAGCGTAATCATTTGCTGAATCTACTACAGCATATAATAGTCCATCATTTGGATTCACAAATAAGGCATGACCTGTAAAATCAGCACCGTGAATATCTGAAACAACACCATACAAATCAGTTGTGTCTTCCTGAAAAAAGATAATATCTTCACTATCCCAGGCTGTAATAGCAATAAATCTTAACGCAGTTGTATCTTGTGCATTGACAAGGCTAAAACTGAACATTATCAGAACTGTAAATAAAAAAATAATTCTTTTCATAAAAATAAAATTTTAGTTAATAAATTGATGCAAAAATACAACAATTTTAAAAAAATAAACTATTATAGCAAATTTCTGATAGATTTGTAAAGAAATAACATCAACCAATAACTATAAACTTAACAAGCAGCCCACC
>JBDRPR010000539.1:0-2152 GCA_043826845.1 Bacteroidota bacterium | reverse complement strand
TATATTATTTTTTCCAATTCGAACTGAATTTTCTGTTTTTTTATTTGATAAGAATTTGATAATAATAAATGGCGCGCCTGCAAAAACAAGTAACTCCATTTGATTTTTTCTAAGAATTTGTTAATATATTTCTGCTAAAAGGAAATATCCCTAAATTTTCCGCATATATAAAAATTTTATTTATTTTGATGTCTATAAAGTCCCTATATCGTTTAAAATTTATCCCAATAGCCTTATAAATCGACCTGGACTTTACTTTAGCCAGGCTCCTGAACAATGTTCGCCCGGATAAATATTTTGGTTTTATTTTTTCCATCAGTCCTTCAACTGGCGGCCTCAATAAACATTTTTTTCGATATTCTTCGTTTAGAATTTCTGAAGCACGCTTATCGAGCCATCTACGATTTACATCCACTTTCAAACACGATTTATTTTCAGATAAATATGCTATACATCTAGAATTTAGCCGGCATATTGTGCATTCCCTGCGATCAAAACTTGCCTTTAGTTCCTTTTCAGCATTCAAAGTCTGTTTTATAGGTCTTTTGCTATTGGGACATTTTTCAATCAAGCCCTGATCATCAAATACGAAATCATTCGTATTTAGAATATCTTCTTTTTCTGTTTTTTTGCCCCTTATACCGGTTGCTATTATTTCGACATCCAATTCCTCTGCACATACTCGAGCTTCTTTGCAGGGGAAGCCGCCGTCAACAATCACCGTATCAGCATCCGTTTCTTCATGTAAATCCTGAATCATTTTAGCAAAATTTACAGTATCATCAACATTGTTTTTATAAGTTTCCACAGAAGTAACAACCTGCACCGGATTATCTTTATTGCAAGTCTCTGCCGCTTCTACCTTATATCCCCGATATTCCGTGTTATTCTTTTTCTTATATGTTGCATCTGTATCAGCAGGATTCTGAATGCTGCCTGATGATATATCTTTTGGCTCTTTTAATTTTATATTTGGATAATTATCCGAATCGGAAATATTACATTGCTCCGATAATAATCTGCAGGCATCTTTATATTCTTTACTCTCATTGATATCCGGATTATCCCTGTAATATTCAATAATATTATAAAGTGATCGCGCTATTTCTTTAATTGTTTCACCGACTCTATCAGAAGTAAGACGGTAGGATATACTGTCCTCATCTTCTTTAAGAAACTTTTTCATTTCCTCATTTATTTCTATGCCATTATTCTGGATAAACTTAAGCAAATTGGACAATACTTTATGGAACAACATTAAACGATTCATGCGCTTAATATTTGCCCCTATATATACTGAATCTATCCTTTGCTGGTTCGTTTTAATACCCAATTCTTCTATTATTTTGTCCCGGCCGTCCTTGAAAACATTCATTATCGGATTCGGATTTCCGGCAAATTCAAATTCTGCTAATCTGCTTCGAAAATAGTATAATGTTCTTATGGAGAATTCCCATTCGTTTATATTTTCAATGCCAAAGGCCTGCTGATAGGAAATATCAAAATGAAAATGTTCGTGCATATCTTCATCGGTTAAACCCTTCATCTCTTTTATTATTTCAAAGGCAACAAGGATATTTACAGGATAATTTGGTCGGCCGTTATCATTGCAGTAAATTACCGAAAAATCATCTTCTTTGATAAATTTGAAAATTTTCTCATAAAAAATTACTGACCAGTGATTCTTTAGCCGCTTTTTCAATCTATTCGATAGAAAGGTTTTGTTAGTAAAAATATCCGCTTGTCCGTGTTTATCATTCTTTCTGAACATTATTAGCCTCTATGGCCATGATCCTGAGAATTAATTCTTGTCAATCTTTTTCTGGGAATTATGATGGGTTTTTGCAGGCGCGCCATGTTATATTTAAGTCAATCCTGAAAAGGAACGAAAATAATAACAGGGAAATCAAATATTTATTCCTGTTGTAATTTCTCAAATAATATTTTGGTAAAAATAATGAAACTTCTTACTATTGCTAATTCTCTTATCTTATCTATTGTTATACTATTATCAGCAGGGTTTTGCCAGTCAGCCCAGAAAAAAGAAAGTACAGAGATGCCGGCCGGAGAAAATAAAAAAACAGCAGATTCGGGTGAAAAAAGCGGGAATTTGGCGAATAATTCCGCTGATACGGATAAAACAGCCTCCGGG
>JBDRPR010000538.1:0-3075 GCA_043826845.1 Bacteroidota bacterium | reverse complement strand
GAATTTGTTGGCTGGTTTGACATAGAAAATAATATACCTATTCAAGAACAAATTATGGCGGAATTGCCGGCGGGGGTGGTGAATTTGTTAGCAGAATTAGGAACTGCTTTTGAGGGTGAGGATGAGGGTTTGGTCAGATATTCGGTTGATGGCTCAGGGATTTTTTGGCAGAAAAGTGAAGGAGAAGCAGTAGTTGAAGTGATGAAATACGGAGAAGATGGGCAGATGGTGATTAGTTTGCCGGATGGAACTGAAGTTAGGGTTGAGGCGGATCAAATAGGCATTGAGCAAAATCCGGTAAATGATGACAGAATAGCAATTTGGGTGGAGGGTAAAGATGAACCGCAGTATTTTTGGACTGAATGGGGCAATTGGGTGGAAAATGAAATAAAAGTCTCTGCTGATGGGCGGATTGTATATAATGAGGCGGATTTATACGGAGGTTTGTTTACAATTAACCCAGAGGAAAGTGAGAGATTGTGGGAAGAACATTTAACGGGGATTTATTATATTAATAGAGTTAGCAAGAATACTGATTTGTTAAATCGATTTCCAACAGTGGAAGCGTTTATGGAGTTTGCCAGAAATAACGGAGTGATTGATGAGATTAGAATACCGGTTCAGTATCCTGATAGAGAAAGGCAGTTTGAAGCTCAAGCAACCTGGGAAGTGGTGAATAACGTTGATTTAAGCCAGATAAAAATAGGGGTGAGTTTAATTAGTGATGAGCTGGTGCAAGATTATAGTTATGCTAATACAGACTACTTGTTGTTTCAAGGTTATATGGGTGGAGTAAAAATTGAAGAAATCGAAGTTAATGGAAAACAAGTATTAAGTTTTAAATTTCAAAAGAGACAGTTTACAGATCATGAGTATAACATTTTAGCTTTAAAGCTAAGTGAAAGTTTTGAACACATCTTAGTGGCAGCGAATCAGTTGATTAGAATGTGGTCGTTCGAGTCAAATGCAATGCAAGGAAGGACTTCTCCGTCAGGAAATAAATTATACTATGCTAATGATATTCCTCAACTATTAAATTTTGCCGGTATTTATGCTACCAAGAGTGGGTATTTGGAAATGCAGTCTTTGGAAGATACTTTTTTAAGTTTGCGTTAGAGCTGACTAAGATTTGATTTTGTGATAGAGTTTAGTTATGAAGAAGTTGGTAATGTGGCTGTGGTTAGTAATAGTTTTGTTGTTGATATTTGTTATTGGAGTATTTGGGTGGATAAGATTGCAAGGTAATGTTCGGTTACTTAGTTTGCGGACTGATTTAAAATGGCAAATAAATAAACAGGATTTAGTAGAAGTATGTGACCAAGTTGGAGTAAGAGATGAGATAGTCTGGATAGTGTTAATGCCGGGCTTGGAAAAATACAAGCAAGCGGCCGGATTTGGGATTAATAGTGAGCCGATTTATTATGGAGAGTGGCGAATAGTAAGCGGACAAACAGTTTTGGCGGTTTTTGTGGATATAAATGAATGGCAGAAATTAAAGCCAGGACAAGGAGAAAAAGTACTGAGTTTATTTATAGCTCAGCAGATGGGGGAGAAGTTTGGTAGATCAGTAGAAGAGCAAAGAGCCGGAACCGGTATAGCAATAAGTCAAGATAAGCCAATGATAAAAATTATAAAGCGATTTCAAATCAAAAAATGAGGTTTAAAGTATTTAAAATAATATTGTTATTACTTGGGCTAAGTTTTGTGTTGATTAAGCCGGCGCAGGCAATAGAGTGTACTGGTATATCTAAGTGTTGGTATAATGATAACCTTGGTATTTGTTCAACGGAAGAGTGGTATACAAGGTCGTGTAATCCAGATGATAGTTGTATGCCGGAACCTTGTGATGTAGGTGCATGCTATATTGGCGATACGTGTGATTATGATGTTTATGTGCCACCGGGGACGAGTTGTAATAGTTCTTCGGCAGCATCATGTCAGGGGAAAAATGTAGGTGATGCTTGTAATAATGGGGGGACGTGCGCGGATGGGAATGGTGACGGGGCTTGTACTTGCAATGGGCAGAATATTACGCCTGGATATGATGCCAATTGCATTGATCATAATATTCCGGACACGTGGAGTGCAGGGGAAACAAGAGATGTGTATATTAAGTTTATAAACTTAGGGACTGTCACATGGCCTGGAAACCTTGATGTTTTTATGGCTTTTCAGAGAGATCCGGATGGAGCATTTGACTTTTACTGTGAAAAAAACGTCGGGGGGGAGTGTGATAAGAGATTTGGTATTTATAATTCAGAAAATGAAGATGATTATTATTATATTCATTTGGTTCCGCCGTTTGCGCCAAGTGGTGTTGCAACCAATGAAGGGGTGAGAATGGATTTTAAGATGACTGCTCCGACCACTGTGGGTACATATTTAAGGCAAAATTGGCAGATGGTGGTAAAATGGCCGAACTATATTATATTTGGAACTATGTGCGGGCCGGAGACTATTGAGGTGGTTACAAATCCACCAACGTGTTCGATGACGGCTGGGGATTTAAAACCGATGATAAATCAAAGTTATAATTATAATTATACCGCTACAGGAAATGCAGGTGGTGGGAATTTGACTTTTCTTAAATTGTTTGAGACGGTGGCGATTGATCCGCCGGTATTTAATCAGTTGACTGGTTCGCCTTGTACAACTGGTTCTTGTACCGCTTCTAAATTTTGGGATAGTTTGGGTTATAAATATGTGATGTGCAATGCCTTTAATGATACTATTCCGCAAGACGAAGTTAATAGTAGATGCACCGGAAATCCATATAAGACTGTTTTTGATACTTGGTCGGATTGTGATACTGATGATAGCGATCAGATGACAGTGGCGGTGGTGGATGAAAAAACCTGTACAGTGAGTTTGAATGATAATAGTATTGAAGCCGGAGAAAGTGTAACGGTTACTTATTCCGGGAATGTGAATGGCCCGGAAAGTGATACTGTACGGGTTTGGGTGGAAAAGCAAGATGGGAGTCAGGTTACTCTTACTCTTCAGCCGTCTCCAACAACCGAGTGGCATAATTTAGATTTAGATTTGTATTTTTATGTTTCAGATAATAGTTGTACT
>JBDRPR010000537.1:0-2176 GCA_043826845.1 Bacteroidota bacterium | reverse complement strand
CAAAAAAAAAGGATGTTTTCACATCCCTGGATTGTTATTAAAACTGTAAAATTGTTTTTTTAATAATACTTACACAATCCATCAGTTGTTCCTCATTAATTACTAAAGGAGGAGCGAAGCGAATAATGTGTCCGTGCGTTGGCTTTGCCAATAAACCATTATCTTTTAATGCTACACAAACATCCCATGCTTCTTTTCCATTTTTAGGTCTGATAACTACCGCGTTGAGTAAGCCTTTTCCTCTCACTAATTCAATCATTTCAGAATCAATTTTTCCTATTTCATCCCTGAAAATTTTACCAAGACGTTCTGAATTTTCTGCAAGTTTCTCGTTTTTAATCACTTCAAGAGCAGCAATAGCTACTTTTGTTCCGACAGGATTGCCTCCGAATGTAGATCCATGTTCGCCCGGTTTAATACAAAGCATTATATGATCATCAGCCAATACAGCTGATACCGGATACATACCTCCTGATAAAGCTTTACCCAGAATAAGAACATCAGGTCGGACATTTTCATGATCGCATGCAAGCAGTTTACCAGTACGGGCAATTCCGGTCTGAACTTCATCAGCAATAAACAAAACATTTTTAGACTTACATAAATCAAAAGCTTTTTTCAGGTAACCTTCTGCAGGAACGTAAACTCCTGCCTCTCCTTGTATGGGTTCAACAAGAAAGCCGGCAACATTTGGATCCTGTAATGCTTTCTCAAGAGCAGGAATATCATTATAAGGAATGATTTCAAAACCCGGAGTAAAAGGTCCATAATCTTTTTTTGCATCCGGATCTGTTGAAAAAGAAATAATGGTTGTTGTCCTGCCATGAAAATTATTCTCGCATACAATAATCTTTGCCTGATTTTCAGGAACTCCTTTTCTTTGATATGCCCATTTGCGACACAACTTAATTGCTGTTTCATCGCCTTCGGCACCTGTATTCATTGGCAAAACTTTATCATAACCAAAGTATTTTGTAACATATTCTTCGTATTCACCCAGCACATTATTGTAGAATGCTCTTGATGTCAAAGCCAGAGTTTCAGCCTGTTTTTTAAGAGCATCAACGATTTTTGGATGACAATGGCCTTGGTTTACTGCTGAATATGCTGATAAAAAATCATAATATCTTTTACCTTCAACATCCCATACATATACTCCTTCGCCTTTTTCCAAAACTACCGGAAGTGGATGATAATTATGTGCACCGTAGTTATCTTCACGGTTAATGTAATCTTGCTGTGTCATTTTACTCATATCAGTTTGTTTTAACTCCCTATAGTATCGGGATTAATAATTTATAAATCTTATACAAAAATGAAAAATCCTTTTTGGATTATCAAATTTTAAAAAAAATATTTGTTTCTATTCAGAATAATTTAATATATATCAATTATAATCAAATAGTTAATGTTAAGAACAAGTTATTAAACATATCATTTAAATAGCCTGATTATTAAGACCTCGAAAACAAGAAACAATATTGAAATCAGGATAAAATACATCCACAAGGAAATCCCCATATTTATATGTTTTATGCTTTTTGACAGGTAGTTATCATGAATATCCAAAATTGAAAAATCTCCGCACTTTATATCAGCAAAAGCATCATTCAGTTCATCAACAGTATAATAATCAGGGATTGATTCGATCCGGTTATAATTTAAAGATAAGCCTGATATATTGTTTTTATCACATAATATTCTGAAATTCCCTGCATTTTTAATATTATATATATCTATCTGTAATTGATTGTTAATTAATGAATAAGAGGGATAGAATTCTAAGTCGTTAATTCCTGTAATATTTAAATTACAGGAATTATCATATTTAATTCCTGAAAGATGTATGATTTTATTTATACCAATAGTATAATATTCATTAGTTTTATTGCTGCTATTGAGCACAATATTATAAATTGAAGGAATAAACAGGGGATGACCTGTAAAGTTTGTTATTTTCTCTGAAAATGGAAATGCAAAACAATATATATAACCGGTTTTAAATCTTGTTCTGTTAAACATGCATATTCCTTTTCTTGAGGATAAAATAATATTGGTTTGACTGTTTGTACGATTCTGAATCCGGAAATACTCCTTGATATACGGAAAATCAGCTCTTTCGTCAAATTTCTGAAAAACATTCAGATATAAGGGATCTTCTTTATTTATCCTGTCG
>JBDRPR010000536.1:0-2722 GCA_043826845.1 Bacteroidota bacterium | reverse complement strand
GTAACACATTATTATCTTGCTGGAGGATATTCAACGCCTGAAAGACTGGATATTCCTCACTCAATTATCAAGCATAGAATTTATTTTCACGAAACTGATGATATTAATAGTAATGTAATTGATACTCTTGAGTTTATTTTAGATCATACTAGATACCCAATGAATATTTATCCATTTCGTCCAACAAATGAATCATCTTCAGAATCATATTATGACATAAGGATTAAGCTTCACTTAGACACTGATCCAAATGGACATACATTTAATGTGGCAGACAATCAAAATTGGTATAACGGTGGAACATCGATTAATGGAACATTAGACTACTTCCCATTACAGCCTGATATATATGGTATTCCATATTTCTACCCTGATGATCTTTCGGTTGACTTTTTTAATAACAATATACAGCCTCCTCCTTTTGCATTGTTTTATTCTGAAGCTTTTTGTGGAAATGAGGATTTGGGAGTACAACATGAATATAAGGTAGATAGATTTATTGATTTATCAGTAATCAACCCTGAGGAGAAAATCATTTATAACCCCTCTGTTGTCTCTATTGAATATGACTTATTATTACCGGAAGGATATAAATTTTTAACGTTGCCTGACCAGGGAATTTTCCCCGATCGCCATGATCTGGAAACGAATTATCCATATCAGTTTTATAATAGTTTTAAAGAAATACCCTATCAGTACGGACATCAAAATATCGTATTTTCTGAATATCATATAGAATCTGGGGCGACTCTAACAATTGGTCCATGTGTCACTATTAATGATGCTATTATTGTAATTAAACCCGGCGGAAAACTACGATATGACCCCGACAAAACATATGGGAACTTTGACCTTGATAATAATGGCGGAGCTATTGAATTTATGCATTATTATGACACTGAATGTGAAGAAGAGTGTATCCAGCCTTTTACATATAATGCACGTGATATCATAATTGAGTCAGATGTCTTTTGGACAAAATCATATCTTGATAATACTTATGGAACAACAAATGGTAATATGGGTATCTCTGGCAACCTGACAATTTCATCTGGCAATAAACTGGAAATATTACATGGTGTAATGGTCAGATTTCATGACGATTCAAAGATAATTGTAGAACCCGGGGCTGAACTTATAATAAGAGGAGCAAACCTTACAAGTGCTTGTTCAGCATTATGGCGTGGTATTACGGTCGAAGGGAACTGGGCTTTAGTGCAGGTTCCGGCAAATCAGGGCTATGTACAAATATTTGATGATGCAATAATTGAAAATGCAGAAACTGCTATTTACTCCATGCATGGTGGTATTATTGATGCTTTTTCATGTTCTTTTAAAAATAACATATACGACATCATTATTGATCCTTATCACCAACCGCAGGGGTTTGCAGATATAAATAACTGTCATTTTTCAAATTGTGATTTCATAACGGATAACCAACTGGTAGAAATTGATAAATTCTCTATTGCACATGTTAAGCTCTATGATGTTTCTGGTGTAGATTTTAAATACTGTCGATTTCTTAATTCAAGGCAAGGTGCAATGCTGGGCGAACCCGGACCTTTATACGCTAACCTGAGAGGTACAGGTATTCTCTCTAATGATGCCGATTTCAAGGTATTACCTGGTTGTTCCTCATTTCAATACGGAGTACCATGCTCTAACCCTTTAAAAAGTACATTTGAAGGACTGTATTATGCAATAAAAGCCTCCTCTTCTGCCGGAACAGAATCCGTGACAATTCAGCAGTGCGATTTTACTGATAACTACAGGGGGGTATTGCTTGAGAACATGTTCTCTCCGACTGTTTTCTCAAATAACTTTTATGCTAATTATACAGGGGAAGGTACCAGTCTCTATCAGCAACAACCGCCTCCTTATGGAAATTCGACCTATTCCATGTACCTGAACCAATGTGCCCAGGGTTTCCGGATTGAAGACAATGAATTCCACGATGGCGATGCCGGACTGTTTATTTTCGACAGTGAAGATATGGCAAACCAGGTTTTTTATAACAGGTTTTATGATATTGATGACCATGACGGAGCTACTGCTTTGACTGCCCTTGGGAATAATAGCAATTGGGATGGGACACCTTTTTCTGGATATGATGGATTGCAATTTATTTGTAATACTTTTAATACAAGCAAATATAATATGTCTGTATTAGGCAACACTACGATTGCACGATCGCAGGGATTGTACAATAAACCTGCAGGAAATAATCTGGATCATTATTACTGTGCACCAAATTCAGAAAATGATTTCTTTATTGATGATATCTCACCTATTAATAATTATATATATTATTGCAAGGATAATGCACATAGTCAATTTTTAGATTGTCATTCCGATCAAATTAATACTTATACTATTAATCCATCAAATCCCTGTGCTTTTAGTTTAAACCCGGTTTCTCCCATATTACAACTCCAGACAGATCTTACGGGGTTGCAGATCACCATCAATAACAAGCAGTCAGAATTAAGCAGCCTTATTGACGGAGGCGACACACAGTCCATGCTTCAGTTGGTTGAAAACATGGCCCCCAACAATTTCAACCAGTCCTGCAATGCCCTGCTTAATGTTTCACCTTGTGTTTCAGATACGGTACTGACAAGTTTTATGAACATTGACATTAACGGCCATGCCGACAGGAAAAGGGATGTGCTGCTGGCCAATTCGCCCCTGCCTGAAAATGCCCTGGATGAGCTTGAGA
>JBDRPR010000535.1:0-5708 GCA_043826845.1 Bacteroidota bacterium | reverse complement strand
TTGCCCTCAAGCCGGGCAGGCTTTTCCTTTTTACTTGACAAAAAAGGAAACAAAAACCCCGATAGCTATACGGGGCTTTTCTATTTATGCGGAAATAAAGAAAAGAACATAATCATTAAGCTGACTAAAAGGAAAATAACTATAATTGCTATATCGAACTCAAGTTATTTTACATTTAGATTTTTATGTTATTTTTACGTCTGAAATTATTTTATATTTATTTAGTGATTATGTATGACTTTTAAATGCATTTCATTTTTTATAATAATAGTTTTTTTATCAACCCAAGCATGCCGCAAAGGAGAAGATGATCCATTAATTTCATTAAGATCAAGAAACAGTCGTCTTGCCGGTAAATGGGAATTAAAATATCTCAATGGATATGTCAATTTTTATAATGATAAGGATGAAAAATTATTCTGGTGTCAATGTATTGTAGATTACGAGTTATTTAGTTCTATGCGATATAGCAAAGGAAATGAGGATTATGGATGGTATTATCTTTATGAGGATTATACTAGTTATTTTATTTTTTATAAGGAGGGTCAGACATACTCTAGAATTTATTCTAAGGATCACACCTATATTTCTGAAGGATCATGGGCATGGGAAAATGAAATCGGAAAAAACATGGAGTATATATACATTTCAGACTTAAATATTATTTTAGAAGATCCGGTATATGATGCATCTAATATAGCAGATGCGCTTTATATGCCGGTTTATTTTGAAGATTTTAAAAACATTAATTATTTTAAAATTAAAAAATTATCTAATGATGAATTAGTATTATGCCTTATTGATGAAATATTAATCAATAGAGATGGAAATACACAAAAAGTGAAATTAATTTTCGATATGAATTTTGAAAAAAATAAAGATTTCAAATTCTAATGTTTACTAAATGTTTTATCTCGACATATCAATACAAACTTCTGAATGCAAATTAACATTGTTGGTAAGCGAATTACTTCACCCCAAAAAGACAGCTCAATTATTATAAGTAGCAATAATATCTTATACCAAAATGAAATATAATTTAGTCTAATCTGATTCTGGTATAATGCCGATGGAAACATCTGTTTAGTCCAATTGATACCGACTGGCTAACAAGATAATTAAAACAACTCGCTTCTCTTTTGTTATAAAACTTTTAGTCGTCGGCATTAACCAAACCTGTCAAAATATTTCATTTTATTCATCTTGTTGGCGGCTTGCTATGAATGGGCGAAATCCGATAGCTATCGGATTGGACTATTACAGATGTCCAATCTATATTAATTACGACAGTTTGATTAATTTTTACTTATTATTTTGTTTTATTGCACATCGAATATCCATCTAAAACAAGTTTATAGAAAATTTCAATTAGTAATAATGTTTGATTCCAGCCGAAGTCGCAAAAATAAACATGCATTTCAATTCCATAAACCAATGATGCCTCTTGCATCATATTCTGATCATACTTTCAAATCTTATTGTAGGCTTCTACTCCACCATAACTCTTATTCCTTCAGAATGACTTGCAAATTCAGGTGCATACATACACTGAATAGAAGTTATGCCATTTGAAAAATCACCTTTGTGCTGAACACGAAGAGGGTATTCAAAAACGTAGTTTCCTTTCGGCATATAAGATATAAAGAAATTGGTTGCTGCGTCTTTGGTACTTTCGTAATAACCAAGTCCCCCCTGATATTTGTACGTACTGATAACATTTATCGGCTCAAAACCAGATGCCCTCATATCTTTCATATGAACATATTCCATTGCCCTGTCAACGCGCAATTCAATCCTTACAATTACTTTATCGCCGACTTTAAGTTTTGCATTATTGATTATCGGTTCAATTACTTTTCCACTTGCAGTGTTTTTCTCAATAAAGAGCTTTTTCTGCAGTTTCAATGGAGTTTCTGCCGGAGTAATTTTATCAAGCTGCTCGAAATATTGCCAGTAAACAGCTCCCCATGATACACCTTCATCTTTTTTCGTAACAGTTACTTTTCCCATTTCAGGTATAATTTCTCCCTTACTCCACGAAGTTTTAAAATAACCAGTGCCTGCTTCAATTTTCACATCATCCAGCTTTTTCGGATCAATAACCATATCTCCTATCTTAATTTCAACCAGTTGATCACTTTGCAGCCAGTCGGTACCTTTTAGCAGAAGTGCATAGACAGCTTCAACAGTTGCTTTGGTAGTTTTCCAGTCCTGAGTTTGCTTTTGTTTAAGCAGCCATACTTTTAAATCATCAACAGCTTTCTGATCTTGTGCAACCTCATCAAAAACCTCAATTAAAAGAGCCTGACGCTCAATTGGTGCTTCATACCAATAATATCCGTTAAGTTCTTTCCAATACATTCCCATTTCTTCGTCAACAATTGCATGCTCGCTCAATGATTTCACAATATCAGCAGGAACTTTCTGGTTTTCGTATCGATAAAGCCCAAGCGCAATCATCCCCTGCATATACTTGCTTTCAGAAAGCCAGTATTGCTCAGCCTGCAATTTGTAATAATCGAAAGCTTCCTGACATTTTGCAGGAATCTTTAAATCTCTGAAATAGCTTCTGGCATATAGGTATTGTATTTGAATATACCCGATATGCTTTTCTTTCATTTCTGCAGGTGTATAATGTTTTTTCAGGTAATCATAATCTTCCTTTATCCTGATATCAAGATAGTCAACTCCATTCTGAACCATTTTCCATACATCTTTATTTTCTCTGACGCTGGTCACTTTCAGATGATCCAAATGTCCCATTCCTGTTACAATATGTTGAGTTATATACCGACATTCAGGCATTCCGGCAAACCATGGCCAACCACCATTAGCAGACTGCATTTTCATTAGTTTTTTAATTGCTGTTTCCAGTTCATTTCCCATTTTATTCAAATCGAATAATAAACCTATACGTTTCTTTCTTTCTGTTTCACTCTGAGCGTTCAATACCCATGGTGTTTCCTCAAGTAAAACAGATTTAAGCTCCTGGTTTTTCTCCAGATTTGATAACAAAGCTTTGGAATCTGGTGTATTTTTCCATGAATCGAACACCGCTTTAATTTTCGGCGAAGAATTCGCAATATGAGATGCAAGGCTGTTAGCATAATAGCGGCTGAAAACCTGCTCGGCACACTCATAAGGATATTCCATCAGATATGGTAAAGCCTGTACTGCGTACCAAGCTGGATTTGATGTGAATTCCAGAGTGTACTTTTCATGTCTCAGAGTTTTTGAACTCCCAGAATTAAGTAACTTTTCAAAATTAAAAGTTTTTGTCTGCTGTCCTCTTATTGGTAATGGCATAGTTTCAGTTACAAGCATGCGGTTAGTAAGAACAGGAACAACTCTTTCTTCTCCATCACTGAATTTTCCTGCTTTAGCAACAACTTTGTAATCTATTGCCTGAATGCCTTCAGGTATTTTCAATCTCCATGTTACCAATGTATTTCCCTGAGATTTAACTGTAAAATCCTTCAAAGATTTTTCGTTGTTCATAAAAATTGCATCAACCGGTTGCATAGTAAGTGCATCAAAAAGCTCAAGTTTCACCTGTCCTTTAAGCTCATTCTCTGATAAACTACTGATTTTAACCGGAAATTCAATCTCATCATTTTCTCTGAAAAATCGAGGGCTGTTTGGCAGCAACATTAACTCTTTCTGTGTAACTAATTCATTAAATATCTGTCCGTACATAAGATCTTTGGAGTGGGCAAAGCCCATCATTTTCCATTTTGTAAGTGATTCGGGAACTGTAAATTTTACAATTATATCTCCTTCTTCATTTGTCTGCAAATGCGGATAGAAGAAAGCAGTTTCATTAAAATTAGATCTTAACTTCACATCTTCCATGGCTACTGGATCCTGAATTTTTTGTTGTGCCTCATTTTCCAATAGAACAACCCCATCATCATTATCATAATCCTTTCTTTTATCACTTGATGATGCTGTCGTTTCAAACCTTTCTTTTCCTTCAGATTCATCCTCCTCTGCGGATGCAGTCTCATCCATCATTAATCTTGAGGATTTTTCAACTGTACCTCCGTTTTTGCCATTTCCTTTTCTGTAATATGAACCAGTTGAAGCAGGGTAGGCATAATTATAATTTCCATAATAGTTAAATCCAAACCAATCCAGATATTCCCTGTAATCATATGGATATGGATTATACTCCTCCATATTCTCTTTATACAAATTCGTTGTTACACTCGAAAACATTCCAGAATTTAAATTCAACGAACTGTAATAAGTATCATAAATATTAAAATACCAATAATTCATTTTAAATTTATCAAGCGATGCATCGTACAAAGTGGCAACCATTTCTGCTGCAACTTTTTCACCTTTTGGTCCTTTAATCACAATTTTCCACTCTTCGGCTTCGCCGGGTAATAATTTATTCCGGAATGTTTCAAATTCTATGTCAAGTTCCTTGTTAGTGTATGGTACATAAATATTTTCGTTATGAGTATAATAGCGATTGTCTTTTACAAAAGTGAAATGAACCGAGAAATTACCTCTGTATTCTTCTTTTATGCCGATTTCAATTAATTTTTGCTCCTTATTAAGAGTCAACCACTCTTTAGATATTATTTTGTTTTTGTGTTCGATTTCGTAAAGAACTTTAATATTCTCCCTGGAACTGCCAATTAAAAATTTTGCAAATTCTCCCGGTTCTCCTTTTGTTTTAACAGGAGCAAACCAATCGTTGGTATTATACGGAAGTATTTTTTCCTTTTCGCCATATAATGTAAAATATGATTCATAACTAATATCATTACCAAAGGCATCCTTCGATAACATTTCAATTTTATATCTTCCAACATCCCATGAATTTACATCTTTGATATTAAAATCCTTACTTTTCTTGGTGTCGAAATTAAAATTGATGACTTCTTTTGATTTGTTCAGATTCTGTACTTCATTTTCGTCTTTGTATATATTTCCGGGGAATTTCTCCTGCCATTCTTTTTTGGAATACAAATACTTATCAGGATTACTCCATCTTCTGCTGTTAAGAGCTTCAGCGTAATCTTCAAGTTTAAATATTTTCAATTGCCCGGTTGCAGGAATAAATTCATTATTTAAATTTAATGTCTGAATTTCAAAGGTATCATTAAACTCTTTATTCAGTACACCAGGAATGTCAATATCAATTTTTAACGCTGTATAACCAATGTTAATTGATGACCTTGTACTTTGAGTTTCCCCGTTAATATCGGTAACATCAACATTAATCGAATAAACAAAATCAAGATAATTGTTTTTAGGCATTGAAATATCCGGAATCGCCTTAAATTTAATTTTATACTCGCCCTTTTCATCGGTTATTGTTGTCCCGTTTGCAATTTCTGTTTCACTGGTAAGATAACTCCAGTACCAAGACCAATATCCTCTCCACATTGGGCGTCGAACGACTCTATAGGTCACATTGGCATCAGACAGAGATGAACCTGCAAATGATTTAGCACTTCCTTTTACTTCAACAGAATCGTTCAACCGATAATTTCCATTAAACGGAAGCATACTTGTCTCAAATTTAGGGCGCTTGTATTCTTCAACTGAAATATATTTTGATCCGGAAGTTGTATAAATCTGCATCTGACCATTCAATAAACCTGTGGGTATATCAAAAGTCCCGCTAAAAGTTCCGTATTCATTTGTTTGCAGCTGAAGCTCAGATACTTTTTGGTAATTCACATCATATA
>JBDRPR010000534.1:0-11510 GCA_043826845.1 Bacteroidota bacterium | reverse complement strand
GAATATGATCTATATTTGTATCCAGGGGCAAATGAAATCCAATTATTTGCTGAAAATTCTGAGGGATCAGAATTCGCTTTTTCAATTCCGTTGACTATAACATATTTTGATCTTGAAAAACAGGTAAAAGAATCAGATTTACATGTAGTTATTATTAATGTGCCTGAATATACTGATAAAAAAATAAATAAAGACTATATTCAAAACCAATGTGATAAAATAAAAAATGTCCTTATTTCTCAGGAAGGGATATTATATAAATCTATTATTTTTCATGAGTATGTTTACATTGAGTCAACTTCTGCATCGATAATAAATCAACTGATTGAAACATTGCCAGGAAGATTAAAAGAAAATGATGACCTTATTATTTTTATGTCAGGAATTATTACAAAAGATGTAAGCGGTAATTTTTTTCTGCTTGCTTCTGATACTAAAAATAAAGATTTGTATTTATCATCTGTTAATCTGAAAAGCCTGGCAAAGAAAATCTCTTTTATTCATGGAAATACATCAATTTTTTTCGATATATCAAATCAGCTTCATGAGTCAGATAATCAAGGTGATATAAAATTTTCAGAATTTTTTCAAAAGGAAATTATACATAAATCTAATTATTCCCTACTGTTTGTGGAGGGAGCAAAAGGTACAGTTTTCGATAGTATTATACATGGCTTTCATAAAGATAATGATCTTAATGGCAATAATTCCATTGATATTGAGGAATTGAATATATTTATTTCTAAATTAAACAAAACTATTCTCTTAACTAAAGGAAGGAATATTCCACTTTTTTTAAATGCTGGTCAATAATATTTTGTATTAATCCAAAAATACCTTACATTTGTCAAACAAATTGTTCTGTTAGTCATCATTTCCAATTATTATATAAAATTATACGTTAAACTAAATATAATGACATCTATTCAAATAGTGATAAAAAATTTTAAAAATAAAACGATTTTAGTTGTTGAAGATGAAGATTTCAGCTATTTGTTTATTTATAGTGCCCTTATTGATTATAAAGTCAATGTTATCCGGGCTAAAAACGGGAGAGAAGCTGTTGAAATTTGCCAGGAAAATCCAAAAATTGATTTGGTTTTAATGGACATCCAGCTTCCTGAAATGAATGGCTGGGATGCAACAATTCAGATTTTAAAATTCAATGAAAACCTGCCAATAATTGCTCAAACTGCTTATGCAATGAATAAACAAAGAGACAGGTGCTTTGAAGCAGGTTGTATTGATTATATTTCAAAACCCTATGACAATGTTGAATTGATTAAACTCGTTAATCAGCATATTCATTAGTACGGATATTCTTTAATAGAATCATTTCCCTTTTGCAGCAAAAAGTGTATTTTTCAGTAAAGCTATTCTTGTCATAGGCCCAACCCCTCCGGGAACCGGAGTAATATAACTGCATCGGGGAGCTACTTCATCAAATTTTACATCACCAATAATTCTGAAGCCGGATTTTGTTTTATCAGATTTAATCCTTGTAGTACCAACATCAATAACAACAGCTCCTTCTTTTACCATGTTGGCTTTCACAAATTCTGGTTGCCCTATAGCGGCAATAATAATATCTGCAGAGGCACAAATTTTTTCTAGATTTATTGAACGGCTGTGTAAAACAGTAACTGTTGAATCTCCAAATTTTCCTTTTTGTGAAAGCAGGATACTTATCGGACGACCAACTATATTGCTTCTTCCTAATACAACACAATGTTTTCCGGAAGTTTCAATTTTGTAATATTTCATCATTTCAATTATTCCATAAGGAGTTGCAGAAACAAATGAAGGCATGCCTAAAACTGTCCGTCCAACATTTTCCGGATGAAAACCATCCACATCTTTTTTAGGATCAATAGCCTCAATAACTGTTTGCTCATTAATGTGTTCAGGTAAGGGAAGCTGGACAATAAAACCATCAATATCGGTATCGTTATTAAATTTAACAACCTGCAATAAAATTTCTTCTATTGTAACATTATCATCAAATCTAATTAAAGTAGATTTAAAACCAACTTCTTCACAATCTTTTACTTTATAGGCAACATAAGTCTCACTGCCACCATCATGCCCGCAAAGAATGGCTGCAAGATGAGGAATTTTCCCACCGGAAGATTTTATCTTTCCAACTTCTTCTACGATCTCTCTTTTTATTTGATCTGCAATTTTTTTACCGTCAATAAGTTCCATTTGATTAGTATGGTTAATTATTTCTTTGCATGTTTTGCATGCTCTGCATTACTTTTCTCATATTCTTTTTATCACCGGTCATGAGCCTCATCATTTTTCTTGTCTCATCAAATTGTTTTATCAATTGATTGATTTCCTGTATTGTGGTTCCGCTTCCCAGGGAAATTCGTTTTCTTCTGGTTCCATTTAAAAGACAGGGATCTTCTCTTTCTTCCGGAGTCATAGAATAAATTATTGCTTCAATGTTTTTAAAAGCATCATCATCAATATCAAGATTTTTCATTGCTTTTCCCATACCGGGAATCATCCCCGCCAGATCTTTAATATTTCCCATTTTTTTTATTTGCTTGATCTGAGCAAGAAAATCATTAAAATTGAACTGATTTTTTGCTATTTTCTTTTGAAGTTTTCGGGCTTCTTCAACATCGAATTGTTCCTGTGCTTTTTCGACTAGTGAAACAATGTCTCCCATTCCTAAAATTCTGTCAGCCATCCGACTTGGATGAAAAATATCAAGAGCTTCCATCTTTTCTCCTGTTCCGACAAATTTGATAGGTTTATTTACTACTGAACGTATTGAGAGAGCAGCTCCACCTCTTGTATCACCGTCAAGCTTTGTCAGGACAACACCATCAAAGTTTAATCTGTCGTTAAATTCTTTTGCCGTATTTACAGCATCCTGTCCTGTCATCGAGTCAACCACAAATAAAATTTCACCTGGGTTCACCGCTTTTTTAATTGCAGCAACTTCCTGCATCATCATTTCATCTATTGCCAATCTACCGGCAGTATCAATAATTACAAGATCGTGACCATATGTTTTTGCATATTTTACTGCAGCTATTGCTATTTTAACAGGATCTTTGCTATCATCCTCTGTATATACTGGAACATTAATTTGTTCTGCCAGAATTTTTAATTGCTCGATAGCAGCCGGTCGGTACACATCACCGGCAACCAACAATGGATTTTTTCCTCTTTTACTTTTTAGTAATCTTGCAAGTTTTCCGGAAAAAGTAGTTTTCCCTGAACCTTGCAGACCTGCAATTAATATTACTGCAGGACTGCCTTTAATGTTTACGTCAACCGATTCTCCCCCCATCAGTTCAACCAGTTCATCATGAACTATTTTAATCATCATCTGACCAGGCTTAACTGATTTCAGTACGTCCTGACCCATCGCTTTTTCCTTAATTGTATCGGTAAATGTTTTGGCAATTTTATAATTAACATCGGCATCGAGCAAAGCTTTTCGTACATCTTTAACTGTCTCTGCAATGTTAATTTCTGTTATTCTTCCTTCACCCTTTAATAATTTGAATGACTTCTCGAGTTTCTCTGATAAATTTTCGAACATATCTTAACCAATTTTTATAATGTGCAAAATTAATAAAATTAGAGCTTAACTTTTTATTTTTAAAAATTCTTTAGCTTAAATAATTCTAAATAATAGTTATTTGTTGCTATTTCATATCCTAAATCTATATTACATCTTTTCCGGCATTTCAATACCCAACAGATTCATTGAATATTTTAGAATTTCTGAAATTAATAAAGATAACAGTAAGCGGAATGATCTTATATTTTCATCAGATTCTTTAAGGATTGGATGTTCATGGTAATATTGGTTGAATTCTTTTGCAAGTGAATATGTGTAATTGGCTATGAGCGATGGAGATAATTTTTCTGATGATTCCAAAAGAACATTATTATATGCAGATAAATTTTTAATAAGTTCGATTTCAATTTGATTAATATTTAATTCAAGGGATTTTAATTGAGAACTGACTTTTTCTTTATCTGCTTTTCTAAGTATAGACCTGATTCTTGCATATGTATATTGAATAAAAGGACCGGTATTTCCGTTAAAGTCGATAGACTCTTCCGGATTAAACATCATATTTCTCTTTGGATCAACTTTTAGTATAAAATATTTCAATGCACCAAGAGCAATAATTTCATGATTTCTCTTTTTTTCAGCTTCAGTGTAGTCTTCAAGTTTCCCTAAAGCCTTTGTAGTTTCTTGTGCACAATAGATCATCTCATCAATCAGATCATCTGCATCAACGACTTTTCCTTCTCTTGATTTCATTTTACCATCAGGAAGTTCTACCATTCCATAAGATAAGTGATTTATTTTCTCAGCCCAATCAAAATCAAGTTTCTTTAATACTGCTTTTAATACTTGAAAATGATATATTTGCTCATTGCCAACAACATAAATGTGTTCGTCAATATTAAATTCTGAAAATCTCTGATGAGCTGTACCGAGATCCTGAGTGATATAAACAGATGTCCCATCTGATCGAAGTAATACTTTTTCATCAAGATTCACATCTTTCAGATCAACGCATACTGCTCCATCTGTTTGTTTAAAGAAAATTCCCTTCTTCAAGCCTTCTGTTACAAGGTTTTTCCCTGACTTATAGGTGTCAGATTCATAATATGTTTTATCGAATGTAATACCCAGTTTTTTATAGGTTTGTTCGAATCCTTTGTAAACCCAATTATTCATTTTTTTCCATAGCAGAATTGTCTGCCGGTCACCTTCTTCCCATTTGATCAACATATCCTGTGCTTCGCGGAATAATGCTGTATTTTGTTTGTTTTTTTCAATCTCTCCTTGTAATATCTGAGCTTCTTTTTGATTTTCTGTTTCAAATTTCACATAAAAATTGCCTGCAAGTTTATCTCCTTTCAGACCTGTTGATTCAGGAGTCTGGTTTTTACCCCATTTTTTCCATGCGAGCATAGATTTACAAATATGTATTCCTCTGTCATTAACCAAATTAACTTTTATCACTTTATGACCAACTGCCTTAAGAATTCTGCTAATAGAGTCTCCCAATAAATTATTCCGTATATGACCTAAATGAAGTGGTTTGTTTGTATTTGGCGATGAGAATTCAATCATAATATTTTTTTTATTCTCAGCAGGAGGAAGAAAAATGCTCTTGTTAAAATCGACCAGATATTTTACCCAAAATTCGGATTTGAAATGAATATTCAGAAATCCCTTTATTACATCGCATTGATAAACATTATCAATATTTTCAGCGAGATAATCTGCCAGCTCATATGCAAGAAGTTCCGGATTGATTTTGATATATTTTAATAATGGAAATACATTAACAGTAAAATCTCCCGGAATTTCTTTCTTTGTGCGTTGAATAAGAATTGTGTCTTCAGACAGAATTATGTTATGTCTTGATTTTGAATAATCAACAATGCTTTTTTTGATCAGGTTTTCCAATTTTATTTTTTTTGTAAATATATATAAGGATGGTTAATTATTAATGTTTTTATCCATGATAATTATTTCATGAACAATCTATGTTATACAATTATTTAACAAGAAAATCAAGTACACAAATGTCGTTTAAATATGCCTGAAGCCTGTTCCCAACATACACCCTGCCGACTCCTGCAGGAGTTCCTGTAAAGATAATATCCCCGATTTTTATTGTGAAATATTTTGAGATAAAAGAGATCAGGTAATCAACAGAAAATATCATTTCTGAGGTATTCGATTTTTGAACTTCCACATTATTTTTCTTCAGTGAAAAATTAATGTTTTGAATTTCACCAACTTCTGAAAGATTAAAGAAATTACTGATAGGAGCTGAATAATCAAAAGCTTTTGATAATTCCCATGGTAAGCCTTTTTGCTTAAATTCACTTTGTAAATCCCGTGCAGTAAAATCTATACCTATTGCCACTTCAGAATAATAGCGGTTAGCAAACCGTTCAGAAATATTTTTACCAACACGGTTTATTTTAACAACGAGTTCAGTTTCGTAATGAATTTCATTGCTGAAATCAGGATAAAAAAATGGCTGATTGTTTTTTAATAGTGATGTATCAGGTTTAAGAAAAATAATTGGTTTTTCAGGCTCAGGATTATTGAGTTCTCTGGCATGCTCCGAATAATTACGTCCTACACAAAAAATTTTCATGGGATCAATTATTTTATAAAAATAGAAAATTTGATACTTCCAGGTAAATTTAAATAGCTCGATATAAAAATTTATTTTTTCAAAGTACTAAGTCTTATTGCTGTAAAAACTTTTTTAGTATATAATGGGAAATCGCCCTGCATAATCCATCCGTAATATCCTGAGTCTTTCTCCAGGACATCTGTTACCAGTTGGCCTTTATACTTACCGAAATTTATCACTTCTTTTCCTTCCTTATTATATATTATCCTTCCGGCAAAGTCAACATTTTCATTTTGTGATGAGAATTCACTTAAGAAATTGACATCATTTTTAAGGTTTTCATATTTATCAAGTTGAGCTTTTAATATTTCGTAAGTTGCCAGAGTATCTGCTTTTGCAGAATGGGCATTTTCCAGTTCTTTTTTGCAGTAAAATAAATATGCGGCTACCAGTGTTCGCTGTTCCATTTTATGAAAAATTGTCTGAACATCAATGAATTTTCGTTTTTTCATGTCAAAGTCAACATCTGCTCGTAAAAATTCTTCAGCAAGAAGAGGGATATCAAATTTATTCGAATTATAACCGGCAAGATCGCATCCTTCCATATAATTAGCAAGACTTTTAGCATATTCTTTAAATAATGGAGCATCTTTTACATCATCATCTGTTATGCCATGAATTTCAATTGCACTTTCAGGTATTGGCATTCCCGGATTGATGAGCTTTGTTTTTTGTTCTTCACTGCCGTCGGGCATGATTTTTAAAGTTGAGATTTCAACAATTCTGTCAGAGGCAATATTAATACCTGTTGTCTCAAGATCAAAAATGATCAGAGGATTTTTAATGTTCAAATTCATTTATTATGGAGTATGAGTAAAAGTTATTGAGTTTTGGGCTTTAGATAAACGTTGAATTTTATTTCAGTTATTATTGTTTGTTCTTCATATATTATTAAAATTTCATGAAACAGATCATAGCTTTCGCCTTTAATAACAAAGTCATAATTCCCTGGAATAATTTCAAAGTTATATGCTCCGTTTTTTGCTTGTTCTGTGAGATCAATATATACATCTCCCGACATTTTGTCAAGGATTTTCATTTTAATATCAGTACTCACAGAGCTAAGAGGCTTAGGGTTAATAGAATCGCCTATAGCAATAATGCCTGAATATTTAATTTTTGTGGGCGGAACATCATTAAAAATCACCTTATATATATCATAATCACCAACACTTTCTTTTCTCCATTTTGCAGTATATCCATATCTGCCGTTTTTTGTAATAGAAATATTCAGGTTATCATATGTATCGTTGACAGGATATCCGAAATTTTTTGGCTTACTCCATCCATTTTTATCTTTATCCCAATAACATTCAAAAATATCATAGCCTCCCATCGAATTATAACCTTTAGAAGCAAACCTGAGTTTATTGTCATATGATATTTCGGGGAAATTTTCATCATAAGGTGTGTTAAAAGCAGGACCAAGATTTTCCGGTTTACTCCAACCATCTTTTCCAATTTTATAAATATAATACAAATCGAAGCCACCCTGTCCCTCCGGTTTATTACTTGCAAAAATAATTGTATCTCGAGTTACTGAAAAACAAGCTCCTTCTTCATCAAATTTTGTATTAATGTTTTTATCAAAAACAACAGGTTCTTTAAATCTAGTACCACTAATTGCTGTAATACCCAGATCATTATTTGCAGAGACCCTGTCAAGATGAAGTAATGCTTTTGTTCCGTCAATTGATAATGCGACAACATTTTCATTTTCATCGGTATTCACATATTTTCCAAAAGAAATTGCTTTAGCCCATTCGCCAAAATCATTTTTTACAGGGTAAGAATAGTAACAATTTTCTACATATTGTTGATAATCTTTAATGTACTTTTTGTTTGATGAAAAAACCATCATTGAACCGTCAGGTAAAACGTGAGGATGGTAATCTGATCTTTGACTGTTGATATTTGTTCCAAGGTTATAAAAACTAACATCTAGCGGCTTTTCAATCAACTTTTTGGCATTTTCACATTCTTCAACATATCTGTTTAACAGCCTGATTTTTTCAGTATCAATTTTATCTCGAATGACCTCTTTATATTTTTTAAACATACTGATAGCCTCATCAAATCTATGAGCATGAGTATAGGCAATGCCAAGATTTAGTTTTACATCAGTTTCAAAATAACCGACAGAATCAGCATACTCAAGATATTTAACCGCATTAGATTTATTTACATTAGTTCGCAAATAGCAAATGCCAATTTTGTAATTGAATTCGACATTATTTGAATCAGTATTCAGTAATTTCAGATATTGTTTAAGAGCGACACGATAATTTTCGTCATCAAAATTTGTTGCAGCATCACTTTCCAAAGATTGTGAAAATACAAAATTATTGTAAATCAATAAGGTAATAAAAGTTAACAGAATCCTTTTATATAGTTGCATAGAATTTTTTTTTCATCTATTTATAATTTACTTTTAATATTCAGATGGTCCCGATAGCTATCGGAACTATCGTGATTGTGTAATCTTTATTACATGGATATTTCATACGAAGATACTAATTATTGGGTGAAATATAAAAATATTTATCCAGTTCCTTTTTATAGTCTGATTTCCCGAGCACTTCAATTGTTTCAATTAAGGGAGAATAATCAGGATGGTTTATTTCAATTTCAAATTTGCCAACCGGTAAAATCGCAATAAAATCAGATGAATTTCTTTTAGGAAGATATTGTCCATAAAGATTTCCATAAGAATCAAATATGTCAATTGTCAGGTCATCGGAATTCGGATTGAAAGGTTTTGATTGTATGGAGTCGCCGGCTAATATATGGGATTTGAACACTGTGTATTCTTTATCAGCATCTTCGAAAGTTATTCTGTAAATATCCATTCCTCCTGAACCTTCGTTCCTGTTTGCTGAAATATATGCATATCTTTTATTGCCCGAAAATGAAATTGTTGTATTGTTGTCAGTTGTATTTATTGGAAATCCGAGGTTTATTGGCGTTGTCCATTCCTGATGGGTAATATTCCAGTAAGAAACAAAAAGATCATATCCTCCTATACTGTTATGCCCTTTTGATGCAAAATACAAAATACCTCCATCGGGTGAAATATTAGGAAATGCTTCATCAGATTCTGTATTTATAGTATTTCCTGTATTTTCAGCTTTTCCCCACGAACCATCAGGTAGTTTACGCATAATATAAATATCACTACCTCCAATTCCCCCATCTCTATTGCTTGATAAAAAGATTGTTTCTCCATCCTGAGTCATAGATGCTCCGTTTTCTTGGTTTTTTGTATTCAGATTATTAAACATATAATCGTTATTCTTGTCGTATTTATATGTATTGCCCTTTTTTTCAGCAATAAGGATATCGCTGAATTCCATATCAAGGTGGCTGCATAAAAAGATTTTTTCACCCCCATTAAATACAGACATAACATATTCATTATCACCGGTATTAATGTATGATTGATTTTTGCCATTTTGCCACTTCCCGTTTTCATATACACAAACATAAATATTTTCGATAAAGGTATCGTAATCAGGATCATATTTTTTATTGGAAGTAAAAATTATTGTAGATTCGTCAGGTGTAACAAAAGGAGTAAAATCATCTTTAGAAGAATTTATCGCGGGTCCGAGATTTTCAAATGAAATATTTACCGGATTGTTAAGCAGAGAAATAGCATTGTTGCATGAATTAATATATCGCTCGGTTTCAGACAATCGAATCCGATCATTGCATTCTGTTTTAAATTTATTAAATAAATTTATTGCATCCGTAAATTGATAAGACAGCATATGGGCTCTGGCTAGATAGAAGCATAAGTTGTCGTATGATTTGTCATTTTCAAACACATACATAAGGTTATGCAATGCTGCTTTTGAATTTATATTCTCTTCAATATTTGAAACTGCCAAATAATAATTATAATCTATATTAGTAGAATCACGTGACCATAATTTGTAATAATTTGCATATGCTAACTTGAATTCCCCATTATAAAATTGAGTTTCAGCTTTTTTTTCCAGATCAATTATGTAATCTGCTTTTTGTTGACAATAGCAGTTCAAAAAAGTAACAGAAAAAAGTATTACTGTTGTGAAAAATATCCTGTTCATCTTGTTAAAATAAAAAAGGAGACAAGGTCTCCTGTAATACACAGATTATATAAATTAATCATTTTATACATTTATCATCATTGGCATCAATAGCATTAAAACGTCTTCTTCAGGAATTTCTTTTTCGTGTGGCAGAAGAATCCCTGCTCTTGTAGGATCACTCAATTCCATAACAATTTCAGTTGATGCAAGATTAGCAAGTATTTCAAGTAAAAATGTTGATTTAAAGCCAATATCCATTTCTTCTCCATCGTATTGACATGTAACTCTTTCATGAGCAGATATTGAGAAGTCAATATCCTGAGCTGTCAATGTCAGTTGATTTCCTGATAAATTTAATTTCACGAGGTTACTAGCCTGATTGGAGAATAAAGAAACTCTTTTTAATGTATTGTAAAAGTCAATTCTGTCAATTACCAGTTTATTGGGATTATTTGTGGGAATAACAGTATTGTAGCTTGGATAATTACCTTCAACCAGTCTGCAAATGAGTTTATAATCAGTCATCGTAAAATATGCATTTTTTTCATCAAATTCGAGGACAACTTCATTTTTTTCCTTTGGAAGAATATTTCTAAGTAAAGAAGCAGGTTTTTTTGGTAGTATAAATGATGATGATTCAGATATATTAACATCAGTTCTTTTGTACCTGACAAGTTTATGAGCATCAGATGCTACAAATGTAATTTCATTGCTTTCAAGTTCAATAAAAATACCATTCATTACTGGTCTTAATTCATCATCAGCAGTTGCAAATAATGTTTTCAAAATACCATTTAAAAATAAATCTGGATTTATGGATATTTTAGTCGCCTGTTCATTTTTAACAGAAGGAATAACCGGAAAATCCGAACCATTTTGATATGGAACTGAAAATTTTCCGTTTTCGGAAAGTATATCAATATGTAACTTTTCAGTATCTATTTTAAAAGTAAGTGGTTGTTCTGCAAATTCTTTTAAAATATCTCCTATTATTTTTGCAGGTACAGCAATTACAGCTTCTCCTTCACAATTCTGAAGATCTATGTTTGTTATTAATGTTGATTCTAAATCTGAGGCTGTTATGGTCAATTTTTTATTTTTTATTGAAAACAAAAAATTATCAAGTATTGGTAATGTATTTTTCGTGCTAATAACTCTGCCAACAGACTGTAAATGACTCAATAACTCCGAACTGGATATAATAAAATTCATAATAAAATTTTTAAATTTATCT